>CAZQTQ010000570.1:743-2507 GCA_964596025.1 uncultured Rickettsiales bacterium | reverse complement strand
CCTCATCGAGGTCGAGGTCGACGTGCTCAAGCCCTTCCTGCGAAAGAAGGACTCGGTGCGGGATCTGCGGGAGGGGGAGGAAAAGCTCCACGAGCACATCCGCTTCGAGAACAACATCCACAAGCAGGTCAAACAGAGCTTCGGCGATCCCGAAGGCGCCTTCGCCGCAGCGGCCTACTCCGCCCGGGCGAGCTTCGAGTTCAAGGGAGTGACTCACGCCTTCACCGAGCCCATCGCGGCCATCGCTCACTGGACCCCCGAAGAGCGGCTCGTGATGTGGACCTCGCAGCAAGTGCCGCACTACACCCACCTCGCTCTGGCCAAGGTCATGGAGCTGCCCATGCACCGCATTCGGGTCATAAAGCCGGCGGTGGGCGGCGGCTTCGGCGGCAAGAGCGACCCATTCCCCCACGAGATGGTCGTGGCGTGGCTCGCCCGCCAGACAGCCCGTCCGGTGAAGATCCTCTTCGACCGCGAAGAGGTCTTCTTCTCAAACCACGGTCGCCACCCCACAACGTCCACCGTCGGCCTGGCGATGAACGAAGACGGAAAGATCGCCGCCCTCGACGTCGATGCACTCATCGATGGCGGCGCCTTTGGCTCCTTTGGCGTCGTCACCGCCTACTACAACGGCGTGCTGTGCCATGGCCCCTACTACCTGCCCGCCTTCAAGTACCAGGGCACCCGGGTGTACTCAAACCACCCGGTGTCCGGCGCCATGCGCGGCCACGGATCGGTAAATACCCGCTACTGCACCGAGACGCTGATCGACGAGATCTGCACCGAGGCGGACTGGGACCCTGTCGAGGTTCGTCTGAAGAACTGTCTCCCCGAGTTCACCAACCTCATCAACGAGTTCCGGATCACGTCCAACGGGATCAAGGAGTGCATCGAGACGGTTGCTTCGCAGTCGGACTGGAAGAACAAGCACGGCAAGCTGCCGAAGGGACGGGGCATCGGCATTGGCTGCGGCTTCTACATCTCGGGCTCTGCCCTGCAGATCCACAAGAGCCGGCTACCCCAATCGACGGTCCACCTGAAGATCGATATGGACGGCGGAGTGACGATTCACACCGGCGCCTCCGACATCGGGCAAGGCAGCGACACAATGACGGCCCAGATCGTGGCCGAGGTCCTGGCCCTGCCCATGGACCGGATGCGGGTCTTCGCGGTCGATACCGACCTGTCCCCCATCGATCTGGGCTCGTACTCGAGTCGCGTGACCTTCATGAACGGTCTCGCTGCCAAGCGCGCGGCCGAGGAGATACGCGAGCAGCTCATCGCCGCCGCCGGACGCCTCACGGGCCACGCTCTGGAGGCCTTCGAGATGCGGGACGGATTCGTCTACAACCGGCACTGGCCCGAATCCTCGGTGTCCTACGCGGAGGCACTGGAAGAGGCCCTAGCCAAGAACGGAGCCTTGGTGGCCAGCGGGTCCTACAGCGCGCCTCCCATGGGAGGCAACTACAAGGGCGCTGGCGCTGGCTTGTCCCCGACCTATTCGTTCTCCGCCTACGTCTGCGAGCTGGAGGTCGACACCGAGACCGGCTTCGTCCGGCCCATCACGGTGTGGGCCGCGCACGACTGCGGGCGAGTCCTCAATCCGCTGGCCGTCGAGGGCCAGATCGAGGGCTCGATCCACATGGGCCTCGGCTACGCCCTGAGCGAGGAGCTTCCCTGCGAGGACGGCATGCCCGTCACCTTCAGCCTCAGAGAGCTCGGCGTCCTCCGCGCCCGCGACATGCCCGACATCGAGGTCATCCT
>CAZQTQ010000570.1:0-733 GCA_964596025.1 uncultured Rickettsiales bacterium | reverse complement strand
CAACGGCAATCTGACCAACGCCAACCTCCTCGACTACCGAGTGCCCACCCCCCTCGAGATGCCCGAACTCCACGTCACCCTGGTCGAGAGCGTGGATCCCGAGGGGCCGTTTGGCGCAAAGGAGTGCGGCGAAGGAGGCCTGGCTCCGATCCTTCCCGCAGTCGGAAACGCGGTCTTCGACGCAGTCGGAGTGCGGATCCACAAGCTCCCAATGACCCCGGATGTGGTGTTGACCGCGCTGGAGAAGAAGGCTCGCGAAGACCGCAAGAAAGTGGCCCGCTCGGCCTGAGGACGCACTGCTCGGCCAGCGTTCTTGTAGGATGGCCAGCCTGGAAACCCGCTGATGGAACTGCCCCGCTTCCAGTACCACCGCCCGAAGACTGCAGCCGATGCGGCTGCACTCTTGGCACTGCACTGCGACGATGTCGATGTCGTTGCCGGGGGGACTGACCTCCTCCCGAACTACAAGAACCGACTGAACAACAAGGGGCACGTCGTCTCCTTGTCCGGAATTTCGGACCTACGAGAGCGCACAGCAACTCGGCTGGGTGCCCTGTGCCGGTTGGTCGAAATCGAGCGGGACGAAGAGCTCGCTGCCCAGCTGCCGGTCCTCCAGGAGACGGCGCGAGCGATCTCATCACCTCCCCTGCGCGAACACGGCACCGTCGGCGGCAACATCATGCTCGACACGCGCTGCTACTACTTCAACCAGAGCCCGATGTGGCGAAAGAGC
>CAZQTQ010000569.1:0-2522 GCA_964596025.1 uncultured Rickettsiales bacterium | reverse complement strand
GGTGTACTTGTCCGTGACCGAGAGGTCCAGGTTGGGCACCATCGGACGATTGGCCAGATAGAGGGGATAAGAATCCTTGAGCATGAGCAGCCTCCGGCTCGATCCTTCCACAAATGCCGTGCTGAAGCAGCGGTCTCGATTCGAGCTAGGATGCATCCCGCCGATGAAGCTCCTCGCGATCTCCGACCTCCACGTGCGCCACGCGGCCAACCGAGAGGCCGTACTTCAGATCAGCCCCCGTCCCGACGACTGGCTCATCCTCGCCGGCGATCTGGGCGAGACCGAAGAGCAAATGCGCTTCGTCTTCGAGACTTTGAACCCCCGCTTCAAGCGGCTTGTTTGGGTGCCGGGAAACCACGAACTGTGGTCGTCGCCCAGCGCCAACCTGCGGGGCGTCGCGCGCTACGAGGCCTTGGTCCAGTTGTGCCGGGAGCACGACGTCCTCTGCCCCGAAGATCCCTACGTACAGTGGGAGGGAGAAGGCGGACCAGCCTGGATCGTCCCACTCTTCCTCTTGTACGACTACAGTTTCCGGCCCGATGGGATGAACAAAGAACAGGGGCTCCGCTGGGCTGCCGAACACCGAATTCTGTGCACCGACGAGTTCTACCTGAGCCCCACGCCCTACCCCAATCGAGAGTCCTGGTGTGATGCACGGCTCGCTGAGGCGGAGGAGCGACTGCGGGAGCTTCCTTCACGCGACCCGAAGGTCTTCATCAATCATTTCCAACTCCGCGAAGACCTGGTGCGCTTGCCGCGGGTCCCGCGGTTCCGGTTGTGGTGCGGCACCAAGAAAACCTCGGACTGGCACCTTCGCTTCGGAGCCCAAGTGGTGGTCTCGGGTCACCTCCACATGCGCTCAACCGATTGGCGGGACGGGGTGCGCTTCGAGGAAGTGGCACTTGGCTATCCGCGCGACTGGCATCAGGGCAAAGGAATCGACGCCTACATCCGCGAGATTCTTCCTGGCCCGGCGAACAACCACCCCGGAGATGCAGGGCCCTACTGGCACCGCTAGACAAAGGCGACGGTGTGGGTCAGTTTCGCGCCGTACAGCCCTTTCAGGGGCAATGAGGCGCGACCGTACTAGCTGAACAGGGCGCGGAGCGGCTCGACGCGAAGATCCGAGACATCATCGTGCACCCCACCCTCATGGAGGAGGGACCGAAGGATGTGCTCGGGCTTGATGATCTCTCCGCCCGGATCCGGCAGGCCCGTCAATAGGTTCGTCGGCGTTGGCTCCATCCCGACATCGGAGGAAGCACCAATGGCCCGCCCGCCCCGTACCCCGCCTCCGACAAGGAGACAGGCATTCATCAGGGCGTGATCTCTCCCCTCGTTCGCGTTCAGCATCGCAGTCCGACTGAACTCGCTGAAGGCGACAATGGTGGTGTGATCGAGCCACGTGGCACCGGTATCCCCGTACTCGCGCGTTGCCAGGTCCTCAATCATCCGCGCAATCGAGTTAAAGGCCCGCTCTTGGTTCGGGCCTTGGTCGGTCTGCCAGTTACTGAAGTGGGTATCGAGCCCCCCCGTGAGTTGCACACTCACAACCCGGCTCACGCCAGACGCGATGGCTGTCACAGCCGTCGCTGCGCGCGCTTCGGGGGTATTGAGGGCGTTGTTTCCTGTCGCCGAGATCCCGTAGTGATCCCGGATGACCGCCATGGACTCGTCACCTTGGGCTTGGAAGTCGAAGAGCGAATCGAGCTGGGCATCGAGCATCGCCTGGACGCCCTTTCGACTCTCTTCGCCAACTTGCCAGACGTCCGAACTCTGCGCGCTCGGACAGGAAGCGGCCTGCGCCAGAAGATCGTCGAGCTGCCTCTCCTCACCCTCGCTAAGAGCGGACGGCCCCGGGCCGAGGGCCCGCACCAAGTCCAGCACCCCACTCACACGCAGCGCAGAGAAAGCAGCCGGCAGGTCCACGTTGTACGACTCAACTCCCAAGCTGAGGTTTGGGATGACCTCGCCGTCCCCCTGATAGCTCGCGAGCCAGGTGGCCCCGGACGAGCCTCGAGCCAAAAGACCGGCCGGCAACTTGCCCGTGATAAAGCGCCGTCGACCAGCCTCGTGGGTCAAGGTCTCCATGCTCATGCCCCGGACCACGGCTAGCTTCTCGTGGTGGTTGGCCAGGTCCCCGATATACGGACCTAGGTAGAGCCCACTGTCGGTCATCAAAGGAGCGGTTCGGTGCCCGGGATCGTTGAGAAACCCGTAGCCCGGCTGAATCAGGGTCTCAGACAGACGATCATTCCCGAAGAGGGTCGGGCTCCGAGGGTCCAGAGAAAGCAGGATGTCCCATCCCCCGCCCAGGTAACAGAAAATCGTGTAGCGATCGGGGGCTTCCGGTCGGACGGCTTGAGCCAACCGCATGAAGGGCTGAATGCCTCCGAAGCTACTGATGCCGGCACTGGCAGCCAAGCTACTCAGGAGGAAACGACGACGGGAATGGGCAGTCATCCTAGCCTCCTTAGTACGTGAAGAAGTCGGGGTGAGTCATTAGGCCGACACAGACAGCC
>CAZQTQ010000568.1:1806-2549 GCA_964596025.1 uncultured Rickettsiales bacterium | reverse complement strand
TCGTCGGTGTCGTCGCAGTCGCCGGCCGGCGTGGTGTAGCCGTCCCCGTCCGAGTCGTCCGCTGTTGTTCCCTCGTCGACGTCGTCGTCGCAGTCGTTGTCCTGGCCGTCAGCGATCTCTTCGGCTGCCGCGTGGGTGTCGGGGTTGGTGTCGTCGCAGTCCCCGTCCATCTCCGTCATACCGTCACCGTCGTCGTCGTAGACCACCGTCCCCTCGTCGATCACTTCGTCGCAGTCGTTGTCGACGTTGTCAGGCTGCTCCGGTGCCCCAGGGTAGGTCGTAGCGTCGTCGTCGTCGCAGTCGCCCCAGCAGGCCGTGAGCCCGTCGCCGTCCGCGTCCCAGCCGGGGTGGGCCGAGTTCTCACAGCGGTTGCCCTGGACCTCGATCTGGAGGCCCCAGTCGACTTGGTCGGGCCCGCGGAAGCTGAGGTCGGCCTCTTGGGAGGCGTCGCTTTCCGGCTCGAAAGCGAGTGTGATCTCCAGCTGCCCTCCGGCCGCGATCGTCCAGGGGAATCCGCTGAACTCAATGGGCTGGCGGATGCTGAAGTAGTCGTCCTGCCCCGCAAGGTCGGTTCCCTCGATGAGGATTTCGACAGACGTGAGATTCTCGAGCCACAGATTGACCTCTTCCTCGTCGTCGACTGCGACCGGCCCAAAATCGATGAACTCGGGATAGGCACGAAGCGCCGTCGTGACCGCTTGGCCGCGCAAGGGGATCTCCAGAACCTCGCTCGAGTCGGTCTC
>CAZQTQ010000568.1:0-1796 GCA_964596025.1 uncultured Rickettsiales bacterium | reverse complement strand
AAGCCCTCCTCTTGGGGCGCGAAGCGGACGTTGAACTCCTGGCTGCCTCCGCCGATGATCTCGCCGGCCCAGCCCTCAGGCAGGTTGAAGTTGCTTCCCGCGGCGCCGCCCAGGGTGATGTTGCCCACATTGGCCGAGCCGCCGCCCAGATTCTGGAAGTGGACCAGCTGATCGGCTTGGGACCCGAGGGCTACAACGCCAAAGTCCAGCGTGTCGGGGGTCGCCACCAGGTCGTAGGGGGAGCGCCGGACATTCTGGTTGTTGCCGTCGCTGCAGGCGATGGAGAGGAGGAGCGGCGCCAGAAGCAGCAGTAGGAGCTGTGGCCACCGGAAGACAGGATAGGCAGAAGCGTGCATTACGCAGAGATAAGAGCAGATGGAAGAGCAACCGTCGACCGAGAAGCGAGAGCCGGGCACCGGGTTGCCTCGTTTCCCCCTCTTGGTTCGCTCGTCCGCATACACTTCTTACTTATCGACTTTCTGTGGCCGCACCGATGGTTGCAGAACTATGCTGATCGCTGCGTGCCCCATTCGTACGGAGTCTCTGTGTTTGCACCCAAGTTCCGCCCAGCCTTCTCGTTCTTGCTTGGTCCGGTTGCGCTGCTGCTTCCCAGCCTCGCCTTTGGCCAGGTCACCAACGGCTCCTTCGAGAGCTCGCTGAGCGGCTGGAGTAGCTCGGGCAATGTCAGCAACCAGGGCTCGAGCTTCGGCACGCCACCTCAGGATGGCAGCTCCATGGTGGTGCTTCGGACCGAAAGCGGGGCGGGCATCGGTAGTGTGGCCAGCCTGGTTGGAACTTCCACCTCTTCTCTGAACGCGTTGCGAAATGAGAGTTCCACGAGCGGGTCGGGCGTCTACCAGAGCTTCAGTGCGGCAACCGGTACGGTCCTGACCTTTAACTGGAACTTCCTGTGCAACGACTACCCGCCGTATGACGACTACTCGGCTGTGGTGATCGATGGCCAGGCCATCCTGCTCAAGAGCGTGGAAACGATGCCTGGAGGAACCTGCAACAGCGGCGGCAACTCGTCTACGCCCTACACCAAGGAGTCAGGCTGGAACACCTACACCCACACCTTCTCTTCGGGCGGAACTCACAGCATTGGCTTCGTCGTCTCGAACGTTCGGGACCAAGCGGTGGACGCGGGGCTCGCCGTCGACAACGTGGCTACCGTTGTCCCGGGCCCAACTGCCCACGCCGGTGGCCCGTATTCGGGCAACGAGGGCAGCTCGGTCTCCATGAATGGCTCGAGTTCCACTCCGGGTAGCTCTTCGATCAGCACCTATGCCTGGGACTGCGACAACAATGGCTCGTACGAGACCAGCTCGAGTTCGCCTACGAGCTCGTCCTGCACTTGGGGAGACGACGGCAGCTACAGCGTCGGTCTTCAGGTCACCGACACTGCTGGTTATTCTGATACGGCGACGGCATCGGTGACGATCAGCAACGTGGCCCCCACGATTACGAGTCTTACGGGTCCGAGTTCGTCGAACGAAGGCGACTCTCTGGCCTTCTCGGGCTCAGCGACGGATCCGGGCACGTCCGACACGATTAGCTACAGCTGGAACTGGGGCGACTCGACGTCCAATGGCAGCGGGTCTTCGCCGTCTCACGTCTTTATGGACGCCGGCACGTACACGGTGACACTGACCGCCTCGGACAACGACGGGGGAAGTAGTTCTGCGATGCACATCGTCACCGTCAGTGAGACGGCTCCTTACCTGGTGAGTTCCTCCGTCCCGAGCACTGCCTATGAGGGAGTTGCGGTCTCGTTTTCGGCTACGGCTGGCGATGCG
>CAZQTQ010000567.1:0-2587 GCA_964596025.1 uncultured Rickettsiales bacterium | reverse complement strand
CGTCGTCGCCGGTGGAGTCGTCGTCGTCGCCGGTGGAGTCGTCGTCGTCGCCGGTCGAATCGTCGTCGTCACCTAGGACAATCGGGGAAGGATCGTCGTTGCAGTCGCCGTCACAAACAAAGAAGCCGTCCCCGTCGTCATCGACTTCGTCGGCGGGGGTCGAGCTGTCGCAGTCGTTGTCCAGCCCGTCGCACAACTCCGTCGCCCCAGGCCACACCGTGTTCTCACCGTCGTCGCAGTCGTTGTCGCAGACCATGAAGCCATCGCCGTCACTGTCGACTTCGTCGGCCGGTGTATCCAGGTCGCAGTCGTTATCGATCCCGTCGCAGAGCTCGGAACTCCCGGGATAGCGCGTGGCGTCTTCGTCGTCGCAGTCGCCCGTGCAGTCGAAGGTGCCGTCTCCGTCGAGATCCTCCTCGTCGGCCGCCAGGATCCCGTCGCAGTCGGTGTCGAAGCCGTCGCAGACCTCGGTCTGGGAGATGTTGACACTCGCTTCGTAGTCCTCGCAGTCGCCATCGCAGGCGGTGTAGCCGTCGGCGTCGTTGTCGAAGCCCTCGTCGATCACCGTGTCGCAGTTGTTATCGATCCCGTCGCAGAGCTCGGGCATACCGGGGTGGATGGTGTAGTCCGTATCGTCGCAGTCCCCCTCGCAGCTGAGGTAGGTGTCCAGATCACCGTCCAGATTCTCATCCACCTGCCCGTTGCAGTTGTTGTCGACCCCGTCGCAGAGCTCGGGGCGACCGAGATAGGCCTCCGGGTCGTCGTCGTCGCAGTCTGAGCCGTCACAGATCACAAAGCTGTCTTCGTCGAGGTCGAGCTCATCAACCGGCACCGTGCCGTCGCAGTCATCGTCGACCCCGTTGCAGAGCTCCGGAGCGCCAGGGTAGGTCGTGGCCACCGTGTCGTCGCAGTCCGGGGGATCCTCACAGGTCGCCGCCTCGTCGCCGTCTTCGTCGGTCTCCCCGACGCCCATGGCCCCGTCGCAATTGGTGTCGACGCCGTCGCAGATCTCCAGAGCAGCCGGATGGACCAGAGGATCGGTGTCGTCGCAGTCTGCCGGGTCGTCACAGGGCAGAGATCCATCGCCATCCGCGTCCTCTTCGAAGCTCGCCAGCACACCGTCGCAGTTGTTGTCTTCGCCGTCGCAGAGTTCCTGGACGTTGGGGCGGAAGTCGATGTTCGTATCGTCGCAGTCCCCATCGCAGATCATCGCGCCATCGTTGTCGGCGTCCACTTCGTTCGAGGGCACGCCTCCGACGCAGTCGTTGTCCAGCCCGTCGCAGATCTCAAGCGCCCCTGGGTGGATGTCGCCGTTGGTATCGTCGCAGTCCACAGAAGCGTCGTAGCCATCCGAGTCGGCGTCGACATCGGAACCACCGCCCCCTCCCGAGGTGTCATCGTCGTCCCCACCGCGGTGCACGGGAATGCTGAGATCGCAACCGACAAGGACAAACACCGAAACGGCTGCCAGCCCGAACGCGGTCCATCGCAAAGGGCGAATCGAAGTACAGGCCATGGGGAGTCCTATCAACTACAGAGCGGCCCACCAGCGCCGCAGGGTTCGACAGTCTACCAGCGACACCCCTTTCCACGTCGGGCATCCGACGCCCCGCAAGCACAAGAGAGACAGCAGCGACGCCCCTTCGGAGAAAAAGCGTGCCCCGGAACCGCGATGCCGAGAGGCATGAGGCTATCCTGTCGATCGACGTCTAGGACCGAAGGAGGCTGCGGGATGATTCGAGATCGGCTGCGACGGTGGGTTCACGAGGCCTCGACTGCGCTCGAGGAGGAGCAGGACTCCTCCCAAGTACAGGTCTACACCGCCCCGTGGATCGTTCCCGGAAGCGCTGCCCCCATCCGCGACGGAGCCGTCGCCTTCAGCCGGCACGGTCAGGTCCTGGCCTGCGGTCCCCGCGAGGACGTAGTCGAGGCCTTCTCCTGGGCCCGCCGGGCGGACCTCGACGGGATCCTGCTGCCGGGCCTCATCAACGCCCACGCCCACCTCGAGCTCAGCGGGGCAAGAGAGGACATTAAGGATGGCATCGGACTGAGTCGATGGCTCCGCAAGCTGCGGGATCTGCGGACCGAGACCGAAGCACTGGACCCCCACTCCCGGGAAGCCCACATCCGGGGCGGGGTACGTCGCTCGGTGGACTCAGGCACCGCGGCGGTCGGCGAGGTAAGCGACACCCTGCGCGCGGTTCCGGCCATGGCCAGGGAAGGTCTGTACGGGGCCGTGTTCCATGAGATCTTGGGCTTCTCTGCCCGGAGGGCCGCCAAGGCGCTGGCGGCATCGTCCCGTGGCCCGAGGGCATCCGCTACCTCCTCGCACCCCACTCGCCTTACTCCACCTCCGGAGCCGTCATCCGCGAGCTGTGCACCCGAGCGCTCGATAAGGGCGCCGTCACTACCATCCGACTGGCCGAGCACGAGCAGGAATGGGACTTGATTCAGACCGGAAAGGAAGCGACCCGAACGCTGGTTGAGGCGGTCGAGAGCTGTTGGGACGAGTTCCGGCCACACGAAGGCGATCCCCTGGCCTACATGGAGGACCTCGGAGCCCTGAACAACCGCGTGATGCTGGTGC
>CAZQTQ010000566.1:273-2609 GCA_964596025.1 uncultured Rickettsiales bacterium | reverse complement strand
GGCCTTCCGAAGGGCCAAAGACATGGCCACTCAGCTCAAGCGCGTCTACGCCGACGACCCCTACATGAGCGCAAAGCTCAAGGAGATCATCACTTCGGTCTCGCGGGACGAGGTGGAGGTCGTCGACTGATGCGAGTGCTCGCCTTTCACGGGCTGCCGACCTCCCCGCGGCTGTGGGAGCGGCTCGATCTGCCGACGGGATGGAGCCTGGAGGCGCCAGAAATGCCAGGACTGAGCTTCGACGGTACGCCAAAAGGCTGGTCGATCGGCAACTGCGCAGCGCCCTTTGCTGAAGACGCAAGCCACGCCGACATCCTGATCGGCCACGACCTGGGCGGGGTGGTAGCAGCCCTTCTGGCTCAGCCCGGCCAGAGCGTCGTCCTCTCCGGCACCGCCCTCGGTCTCTACTGGACGGCCATCCGGTTGACGGCCCTACCGCAAGTGCATCGCTTCTTCTACGAGAAGCACCAGGGCCGACACTTCATCGCCCGGGGCAGCATGCCGGAGCACGCGCGCTCGCTGCTGGAGGCCTTTGGAGACCGAGGACCGAACTGGGGAGCCCGCATGCGGCGCATCGCCCAAGGGATGAAGCCGCCGGCCGGCCTGGGCCGCAGCCTACGTTCCTGTGGGGTTCGCCTCGTCTGGGGCCGGCGTGACCCCTGGTACCCGCAGCGGGTGGCTCTGGCGGTACAGCGCTCGACCGGCGGCCACATGAGCTGGCTGGACTGCGGCCATTTTGTGCCCTGGGAGGACCCACGTGGCTTCACCGCCGTCCTGACCGGAACCGCCCTGGTCGACAGCGGAGGGGCCAAAGCTACGGCTGAGGGCACGCCCTCTACTTGAGCCCCTCGGCCGCCTCACGCATCTCGCCGAGAACGTCGGCGATGCCATTGACCTGGAAGGACCGAACAATCCACATCGGTACGCGACCGCCAGGTCCATACCGGAGCTTGTAGGTCACCCGACTTCCGCCTTTGCCGTCGGGATGAACAATCCAAGAGCCGTCGTCGACCAGCGCTTCCACCCGCTTCTCGCCGAGCGGCTCCTGCTTAGCAGAGCGCGTCCAGCTCACTTCCCGGCCACCGTCCTCGAAGTCCGTGACGGTGAAGTCCAGCGAAACCTGACGATCGACGATGCCGCTGGCCTGATGGACCTGCAAGACCCGACCATCGGGCACCACGGAGTCGAGGTAGGTGTCGTGCTCGGTGTGGTTCGTAATGACCTTCTTGACCGCGTCCATAGGCGTGGTCCAGCTGCACTCGGCGACGATGAGATCGGTGGCCGAAGCCTCGTCCCGGTCACCCACCGTGATGGTGCAGTCGTGTTCCTTGGCCACCTCCTTGCGCTCCTTGGCAAAGGCCGGCCCGACCATAGACAGGGAGAAGAAGACAACGAAGAGGGTCCGGAGGATCAGCATGAGGGCTCCTTGAGCGAGGGGTCCGAGGCCAGAAGCTCATCACGTAGCCCCGCGATGGCCTCCATTATTTCGTCGACGATGGCCTGGGCCGAGGCCTTGTCGGGCTCTTTGTCCCACCAGTGGCCCAAATCCATGGGCTTACCGATCTGAGCCACCGCGCTTCGCCCCCAGCCCCATGGCCACATCTCCCCCGGTCGCCAGACCTTCTGGAAGTCGTGGCAGTACACGGGAACTACGACGGGCTTGCACTGATGAACCAACATCCCCACGCCCTTCTTGCCCGGCTGGAGGCTCCCGTCCGGGCTCCGGGTTCCCTCGGGGAAGAGTAGGACGTTCCGCCCGCTCGACAAGAGGTACTCCGTGAACTGGATGGCGGGGAGATCCCGCTCGCCTCGCCTTACCGGGAAGCTGTGCATGGCGGTAACGAAGAGGAAGCCGAGGCCGGACCCCCAAGACCGGTAGAACTCGGCCTTGCTGGGAAACCAAATCGGCCGGGGATAGAGGCGGGCGGCCAGGCACAGGGCCTCGGCAGTGGAGATGTGGTTCGCGAGCATGAAGAAGCCCTGCGGATGGCGGGGGATGTTCTCCATGCCCTTGAGTGTGATGTGGTGCTTGAAGAAGAGGGCGTAGCGGACAAGCAGCCAGATCGGGAAGCCGGCCAAGAGGTAGAGGAGGTCGGTAACTCGCACCCGGCTGAGGAAGACCTGAAGGCCCAAGATGAAGCGGACGACGCGGCGATTGTAGCGGGGAGGGGTACTCACGACTCCAGGGTTATACTCACCCCATCCCCCACGAGGAAGCATCGGTGTCCAAAGGCAAGGGAGAATGTCCTCCAGCTGGCTCGCGGCTGAAGGGAACGCACGAAGAACGGACCCTTCCGGGCGCCCACGTTCGGGACGTCGACGCACGTGGAGCTTCA
>CAZQTQ010000566.1:0-263 GCA_964596025.1 uncultured Rickettsiales bacterium | reverse complement strand
GAGCACTCTGGACGCGAGGGCGCCTCGACGGAGCCCAAGTGCAAGGGCTCCAGGCAGCACAGAGCAGCTGGGTCGCGCTTCGGGCAGAGGAGAGCCGTTGGCAGGGCTGCGACCTGCGCCGGGCTCGATTCCTGCGCTGCAACTTTGAGGGCAGCGTTCTTGAGAGCGTCCAGCTGGAGGGCGCCGAGTTGACGGGCTCGTCCTTCCGCGGCGCCTGGTTGGGCGGCCTATCACTGGAGGGAGTTCAGGCCGAAGGAGCGGAC
>CAZQTQ010000565.1:0-2609 GCA_964596025.1 uncultured Rickettsiales bacterium | reverse complement strand
TCACGGTCCACCCCTGGATCGGCATCGATCAGCCCATCCACACCGAGAAGGTCGACTTCCACATCCAAGGCGACTTTGGCTACCGCCACGACTTCCCCCTGCGGCTCGCCGACGACTCCGACTGGAATGCAGACGAGCGCAGCGAGGTCGAAGGCCAGTTCCTTAGGGACACCGGCATGCTGCACTTCAAGATCGACTTGGGGATGACGGCCGGCAAGCACGCCTTCGAGCTGGTCAGCACCTACCGGAGGCACTCCTTTACCCTCGAGGAAGAAGAGTGCTGGACCCTGCCCAGCGGTGAGCCCTACTGCGACTCCGACGACGGGTGGGTCGCCTTCGAGAACGCTCTGAGCTACACCTTCAACGGCCGCTACACGGCGGCTGTCCACCTGGACTTCACCGACGACCCCATCGTCCAGAGCATCCCGAACGGCGGCGCTGTGGGGAACCTAAGCTACGATCACGGGTGGCGGAGTTCGGTGTTCATCGGCGGCGAGATCATCGCCCGCCCCATCGACAACCTGGAACTCTACGCCTTCTTTGGGAGCCAGAAGTCGGGGGTCGTCTGCACTGGCGGAGCCTGCCGCACCGTCCCAGCCTTTACCGGGGTCAAGACACGGGTAACGGTGAGCTTCTAGACTCACTCAGCTCAGCGGCTTGCGGCCCCTGACGATGGCCGAGAGGCCGAAGCTCTGGTCCAGAACTTCGACGTCGATCAGGCCGCTGGCTTCCATCTCTCGGACCAGGTCCTCGATCCAGGTGCTCTGCTCGATGACCTGAGGCAGGCCCTCGAACATCGTGGCCCAGTGAGGCGCCCGTTTGGCCGCCTCCTTCTGCATCCGCTTGAAGTGGTTGTGGAAGAGCTTCTGGTAGCGCGCATCCTTGGGGAAGGCGAAGTCCTGCATGAGGATCTGCCCCCCCGGCGACATCATGGGGACGACGTTGGAGATGAGGACATCCAGATGGCGGATGTACTTGGGGATGTAGCAACTGGTGACGTGGTCGAAGGTCTCGTCGATGCTGAAGTGTTCGGCAGGGCTGACAAAGAAGCGGACGTCGGTAATGCCAGCGGCCTCTGCATTGGCGCGAGCCTCCTGGCAATACTCCTCGCGGAGCTCCACGCCGGTGACGTGGCAGTCAAAGCGGGAGGCCATGTCCAGCGACAGGATGCCGGTCCCCGAAGCGAGGTCGAGGATGCGCTTGGGCGAGTCCATCAGCCCCAGCAGCTCTTCCTTCCACTCCTTATCGCGACCCCAGGTCGCAAAGTGCACCATCTCGCCGTAGTCGCTTCCAGTGCCGTGAAAAAGCGTCTCGACCAGGTCTTCTCGGGTTTCCACCTTGGCTGTCATCATCTGAGATCCTCGTGGCGCTGTGGGCATCAGGCCGCAGAACGCACGGGTATTAGCAGCGGCCTGCGGCCATGTCCAACCGGATCTCCGCCAACCGTCGCTGCGACCTCGGTCCAAGGCGGATTCCGTCCTTCATTGACACGGCCCGCGGAGGTCGCAAGAATCCTGTTTCTCCACCCGTCGGATGTCCACCTTAACTAGGCTGGTGGGCTCCTTGCACCAAACCATTCGATGGAGGCCGAGCCCCGACATGCCTCGAATCTCCGCCCTCGCTCTCGCCGTCCTACTCGTCCCCTCGCTAGCCTCCGGCGCCCGCTTGGCTATCAAGGATGTGAGTTCCAACTCCATCCTCGTGGACAAGGAAAGGGGCATCACCTACGGCCCCGAGAACATGACCGATGAAAAGCGGGCGACGATGTGGGTAGAAGGAGAGGGCTCAGCGGGACTCGGCAAGTACATTGGCGTGAAGTTCGATAGCGATGTCGAGGTCAAGAAAGTGCGCATTTGGGCGGGCTGCTTTGTCGACGCTGACTTCTGGAAGCGCCACAACCGTCTCAAGGAGGTCGAGTTCAAGTTCCCCGACTTCACCAGCGAGAAGGTGGAACTCAAGGACACGATGGAGAGCCAGTGGATTGAGTTCAAAGAGGCTCGCTCCGTCAACGGCTTCAAGATGTACTTGCGATCGGTCTACGAAGGTACGACGTGGAACGACACGGCAATCACGGCCATCGAGGTCTACGACAGCAAGGGCCAGGAGCGCGCAGTGGAGCCGTTGAAGGCCACCGCATCGAGCGAATACGCCGACGAAGACAACGCCTATTCGGCCTCCATGGCCGCAGACGGCTGGCTCGACACCTATTGGGTCGACGGAGGTGCTAGCGGCGACGGCGAGTACATCGACATTGAGCTGGGTGGAAGGAAGACCCTAAACGAGTGGGGCATTGCGGTGGGCTGGGCCGACACCGAGAGCTTCTTCAAGGGGAGCAACCGCCCCGGAAAAGTGACCCTCGCCTTTGACAGCGGCCAGTCCAGGAGCTTCGACCTCAAAGACGTCCCCGATCTTCAGACCTTCAAGTTGGAGGGAATCGCTGCCTCACAGGTCCGACTGACCTTCTCGAAGATCATCAAGGGCACGAGCCACGATGACCTCTACGTCGGTGAGGTCCGCTTCTGGAACTAAGGGGCAGAGGTCCCCTGAGGCCGGTCTTCTAGCCCCCCGGGCGGCGGAATCGGGGGAACGCCCAGGACGGGGTCCGCCAG
>CAZQTQ010000564.1:0-2613 GCA_964596025.1 uncultured Rickettsiales bacterium | reverse complement strand
ACAACAACCAGCACGTCTTGGTCGGCATGATGGGCGCGGTCGAAGCGCTTCGGCGACGGGGAGAGGGCTGAGTCCTGCGGCCACTCTTCGCCCTACTGCTCGTCACCAGCCTCTTCGCAGGCCCGGCCCGCGCCGATGAGGCGCTGGCCGACCTCGTCGAGCAGGTCGCGCCGTCAGTCGTCAACCTGCACACCAGCGGGCCCGAGCAAGGCCCCAGCCACTGGGACCTGTGGTTTGGCGGGCCGCGGCGCTGGGAGTCCTTGGGCTCGGGCTTCGTCGTCCAAGGCAAGACGGAGCTGCTGGTGGTCACCAACCAGCACGTCCTCGCCGGCGCAACCCAGATTCTCATCATGGACAACGAGGGGCGGGTCTACGACGGCGAGGTCCTGGGCGCCGACGCGGACCTCGACCTGGCCGTCCTACGGGTGCCCGGCCTCGAGGGCCCCGCGCTGAGCCTGGGCAACAGCCGCGACCTCCGCGTCGGAGACGACGTCTTCGCGGTCGGCAACCCCTACGGACACGGCCACACCGTCACCCGCGGCATCCTCTCAGCCCGCGCCCGCTCCCTGGGACGATCGCGCTTCGACATCTTCATGCAGACCGACGCCGCCATCAATCCAGGCAGCTCGGGGGGCCCCCTCTTCGACACCATGGGACGGGTGGTTGGCGTCAACACCGCGATCGACAGCCGCGGAGAGGCCCTGGGTTTTGCAATGCCCATCGAGCTGGTGGCGGGCTCTCTGAACCCGCTGAGCCGGGGGGAGGCAGTACGCGAGGGCTGGGCAGGGATGCGGCTGGAGGAGATTCGGGGCGGCGGGCTGAAGGTCTCGGCCGTCTACACAAAGGGCCCCGCCCTGCGGGCCGGGATCGCAGTCGGCGACGAGGTGGTCTCGGTCGACGGCCGACCCTGTGCCAGTCGAGCCGGCTGGGCCGAGGCATTTGCCGCAGCCTTTCCCGGAAACCAGCGCCAGCTCGTGGTCCGGCGCCAGAACCGAGAGGTCAAGGCGGTCCTGACGCTGCGCGACCGAGCTCTGTGGGTCGAAGATGTGGTGGGTCCGCCGATCCAGATCCCGGACTACCGCGTCGCCGTTCAGGGCCTTCCTCCGGATGTGGCCTATCAGCTGGGGCTGAAGGAGGGCGCGCAAGTCGAGAGCATCCAGAGCGGCGCCTTCTTCCGGCCCGGCGACATCGTCTTGGAGATCAACGGGCAGACCATCCAGAGTCCCGCCGACCTTGCCGAGAGCGCGGCTCAGGTACTCCGCCGGAGAAGCCTTGTTGCCATCGTCGCCCGCAACGGCTCCAAGATTCGCATCCTTCGCCAGTGGTAGGTGCTGATTTGGGCCCCACCCTCCCCTGCCCTATGATTCCTGAGATTCAGCACCTCAGGCTTCGCACGTGACCAACCTCTTCCCAGCCTTGCGCGTTCCCCCGAGCATTCGGTCCATTCTGGGCTGGATTGTCGGCGCGGCGTTGGTCGCTGGAAGCGGTGGAGAAGCGCTAGCCCGCGAGTACTCGACCGCCATCGAGGTCCACGACGAGCAGGAGCTACGCCAGCTCCACTTCGACGGCTTGCTCGAAGACGAAGAGTACGACCACCTCCTGCGCCTCCTCGAGTCGCCGGTAGACCTGAACCGGGCCGAGCGCTTCGACTTGTACCAGCTACCCGGTGTCTCCCAGGGCTTGGCCGAGGAGATCGTCGCCGAACGCATCACCAACGGCCCGTACTTGGCGATGGCCGACCTGGCCCTCCGATTGGAGGAGGTCAATTGGCGGCTCATCAAACAGATCGAGGTCTTTGTGGTGGTACGGGGCGTCAAGGGGGCCAAGGCGCCCGTGCGCGGCGCAGTGGACTTCTTGATGGCCAAGAACTTCGAGGCCGTCGACGAGATCGAGAACGACTACCCCGCAAAGAGCCACACCATCGACCAGCTGGGCTACGGCAACTGGCCGACCTTCGCTCTCAGCGTGAGCGCAAACGCTCTGGGCTGGATCGACGTGGGTCTCGCCGGTACCGCGCAAGAGTCGCTGGCCTATGCCGTCTACGAGCCGACCTCGCGAGATATCCACGCCAGCTGGGGCTCACCGACCTTCCGCCCCTACATGGCCTACGTCCGCCTCGCTCGCCCCGAAGGCCAGGTAGTCGCCGGCAACTACCACCTCCACTTCGGCAACGGGGTGGTCATGAGCAGCATGGGCGGCCGAAACCGCCACGGCTTCTTCCTGCGGGAATCGCTCGGGCGTTCAGAGGACCGCATTCGCGAGTTCGACGGCTTCTTGGGCGTGGCCGCGCGAAAGATGGCGTTGCGCGCCGGCCCGGTGGAGTTCGACTTGTCGGTCTTCAGCTCCCTGCGCAACTACGACCAGTACATCTCCTACGTGGGCCTTGCCGGAGGCGAGGAGCTGGACCCGCTGGAGGACGAGGTCAGCTCTCCCCGGGTCTGGATCGATGGGCAGAAGACCTCCTACCTCACCCTCCCCAACGTCTTCCGTATCGGGGTCTTGGGCGGCAACGCTTCGGTTCGCTTCAACCGCCGGACCCACGTTGGCTTCACCGGCTACGCCGCGTTCATGGACCGCACAGTCATGGACGGCGTCGAAGATCCGAACACCTTC
>CAZQTQ010000563.1:0-2618 GCA_964596025.1 uncultured Rickettsiales bacterium | reverse complement strand
CCCGCCCGGGCTCCGCCGCCCTCTCGTCCCGAGAAATGGGAGAAGAGCTGGTGCCGTTCGTTGCGTGGCTCGGCCGGAAGGGCGAATCCGTGCCATGAGGAGCCTTCTGCTATTTCTGCTGCGTGGCTACAAGCGCCTTCTCTCTCCCCTTCTCCCGCCCGCGTGCCGCTTCGAGCCCACCTGTTCCGTCTACATGATGCAAGCCATCGAGCGCTTTGGGGCGACCCGCGGGGCGTGGATGGGGCTGCGACGGCTCGGGCGCTGCCACCCCTTCCATGCCGGCGGGTGCGACCCCGTCCCCCAGCTGCCCGAGCCCTCTCGTGGCGGTTCGCAACCCACCTAGAAGTCTCCGATGCAGACCCAGCCCGCCGACCCCCAACACGAAAAGCGCGTAATGAGCGCGCTCGTGCTGTCGGTCTTGGTGCTGTGGTTCTTCAGCAACTTTGTCTTCGAGCCCCCTCCGCCACCCCCGGAGACCGATGCGCCGATCTCGAGCGAATCGGGCAACGGCGCCGTCGACACCGCCCCTGGCCCCTTGGCCGGGGCACCAGCGACTGCGGACGGGCATTCTGAACCAACCAGAGCCTCCTCGGACGACGACTCGGCCGACGGCGAACGGACACCGGCCGCCGGGCGGCCGGTCTTGCCTGCTGTCGAGCCCAGGACCATCAAACGGAGCTGGGCGAGCACCGAGGTGGTCTTCTCCTCCCTGGGCGGCGGCCCGGAGGCCGTGTACCTGGACAGCTACGGGGAGCCGTTTGAACAGGACTGGCTGCCGACCTGGATCCTGGACGGTTTCTCCAATGGTTTCTCCTGGGAGCCCTTCGATGCTGCCTGTCCGAACGGCGCGGCGGTAAATGTCATTCGTGGCGAGGGAGCCGCGCTCCTTCCCGTTGGCGTCGACAGCCGCGGGGTTCGTTCGGACATCGGGCACTACCGCGTAGTCGAGGAGGCGGAACGCAGTGTCGCTTTCGCCACCCGCATGGGGGACATTGGGGTCACCAAGCGTTATTCGCTGCCCGAGCAAGGCCAGAGCCTGGGCTACAGCGTCGAGTTCAAGAACCTGGGCTCAGCGCCTCGGGAAATCCAGCCCACCCTTGCGGTTGCCGATGCCATGCCCGAGTCGGAGAGCCAGTACGGCCCCCAAGTCGAGGGAATGGCCGACGTCGATGGCGGAGTGGAAGTCGAAGGCCCGGCCAAGATCGAAAAGAAGGATCGGGGCTTTAGTGGCCCGATCTCTTGGGTCGCAGTGGGCGATCAGTACTTTTTCGTCGGAATGGAGCCAGAGGCGCCGCTCAGCGGCCAGGTTCTTATGCACCCCGTTCCGGGAGAAGGGCGCTACGCGGTCACGATCGAGGCGCCGCCTCTGTCTCTGGCACCCGGCGAAACGCAGAGCTTTTCCTTCACCCTCTACATGGGGCCCAAGGTGCTCGACACCTTCGAGGACCAAGGCTTGAAGATGGCCAGTGCGGTCGACTTCGGCTTCTTCGGCCTGGTCGCGCTGCCCATCTTGGCCTTCCTGAAGATCCTCTTCGGGCTCATCGGAAACTGGGGTCTGTCCATCATCGCCCTGACGGTGGTGATCAAAGCCGCGCTCTTCCCGCTGAGCCAGAAGGCCTTCAAGTCCATGAAGGGAATGCAGAAGCTTCAGCCCGAGATCCTCGCGATCAAGGAGAAGTACCCAGAGGACCGGGAGCGACTCAACAAGGAGACGATGGAGCTGTGGAAGAAGCACGGCGTCAGCCCCTTTGGCGGCTGTTTGCCGATGATCATCCAGATGCCGATTTGGTTCGCGCTCTACCGGGTGCTGTGGAATGCCGTCGAGCTCTACCAGACGCCCTTCTTGTATTTCTGCGACCTCAGCAGTCGCGACCCCTACGGTGTGTTTCCCTTCTTCCTCGGGATCACCATGTGGCTCCAGCAGAAGTTCACGCCCAATACCGCCACCGACCCCATGCAGAAGAAGATGATGCAGTTCATGCCCATCTTTTTCTCGCTGATTATGTTTGCAATGCCGGCGGGCTTGGTGGTCTATATCCTCGTCAACACCACCCTGAGCATCGGGCAGCAGTGGCTGATTCACCGAAAGCACGATGACGACAGCGGACCCGCGCCCAGCAAGGGCGCCAAGGCAGAAGGAGCCAAGTCATGACTGAACTCGCAGGCGTAGAAGGCGCGACCCTCAGTGAAGCCCTCGACGCAGCAGCGGTGAAGCTCGGCGTGGGAAGCCCCGAGGAGCTTCACTTCGACTTTGATCGGGAGCACTTCCGAATGGGCGCCTACTCCGTGCGGATCGTAGCGCGGCTGCGAAGTGACGAGGAGCGGGCGGCCATGCGCGCGGCGCTCGAGAAGGCTGGCGACGCGAAGGATTGGGTGGAAGAGGTTCTGCTGCTCTTGGGCTGCGAGGCCAAGGTGGGCGCCCGGAACCGCGGTGAGGAGATAACCGTCGAGATTGGCGAGTCCAGAGACAGCAGCCTGCTGATTGGCCGAGAAGGCCGGAACCTGGAGGCGCTGGAGCTGTTGCTTCGGTTGGCGATGACCCAGGCGCACGGCGAGGCACAGGTCTCGCTGGACGTGGACGGATACCGAGGCCGAGACAGCGAGGGGCGGGGCTCCGG
>CAZQTQ010000562.1:0-2624 GCA_964596025.1 uncultured Rickettsiales bacterium | reverse complement strand
CTGTGGCAGTTCACGGCCACGAGGGTGGCACCGTCCGGAGATGCCGCCTCGGCCTGGGCGACCCGGGAGCCCCACCGCACCGTTCTCTGCGTCCAGCAGGGGCCAGTCTTGCACTTGGCGGCTGCGCCAACCGAGGCCGAACAACAGGCGGTACAGGCCCGCCTCGCTCACACAGAACTCGGCTCAGGGACACCTCGCTTTGGCGCTGTCTTCCGCGATCACACCTACCGCGCGTCGATTCGCCTCTTTGGCAGCGAGCTTGCCTGGATGAAGAACGAATACACCGCCGGCTTCCCGGAGTTGCTCCCCAACCTCGCCTTTCGGCTGAGCGGCTCGCTCGAGGCAGGACGTACGACCACCGCCTTGCTGGGGGCCTTCGTCCTGGCCCTCATCTGCTTTGCTGCGCACCGACTTGGCGGATGGCCCGCGGCGGCAGTGGCCGGAGTCTTCCTGGCCACAGATCCCGCCTTTCACCTGTGGAAGAAGATCTTGGCCGGGCCCGAGGTCTGGCTCCAGCTCTGCGCCGCCGGCTTGGCTGCCTGCATCACCCTCGCCCTCCAGAATCAGACCCGAGGGCCCCTCATCGCTGCCGCCTTCCTCGCCGGACTTGGACTGCACGTAAAACCAAGCTTCCTCGGGGTGCTGGCAGTGGGCGTGGTGGCGGGCCTGCCCCTGATGCCGTTTCGGCACCACTCCCCCGGGCGATCCCTGCGAACAGCCGCGATGCTCGCCCTTGCAGCCATTCTCGGAGCGGGGCCAGGCCTTCTTTACCTCAGCGCCCGCCCAGATCTGGCCGCAGGGGGCCAGTCCATCGGTGCCCAAGAGAGCGCCGGCGGCCGAGCACAGGAGGCCCTAAAGCGAGTCCAAAAGATGGTGATCGGTGGGGAGCCAGCTCGCCCGGCCGCCGGGAGTTCGAAGAAGGGCACCGGACCGAAAAAGGGAGGACACCTCGTTGACGTCCTAGTCGACCCCACAGCCCCCTTCACCAACTACTGGACGATCCGGAACCTCCGCGACAACCACCCGGCTTCGCCACCCGAGCACCCCGAGACCGGGCCTTCAGCCCTGCGAACGGTCAGCGGCATAGCCGCAGTAGGTCTGGTTCTTCTCATGCTCCTGGGCACCTGGACGACCGAAAGCGCGCAGCGCTGGTGCATTGCCCTCGCCCTCCTCTCACCCTTCGCGCTCCGCCTCATCCACCCCGACACCCACCACCTCGGCTTGTGGCTTCCTCTGCTCGCCCTGGGGATTGGCGTCGGTGCCGCTGCCGCTGCCGCCGCCAAGCCGCAACTGCGCCTTGTCGTGGCCCTCCTGATCGGGATCACCGCAATCGGTCGCATGCACGGCCTCGCGGCGGTCGACGAGGAGCTGGAAGCACGGGCTGGACGCACCCTTGACGACGCCAACCTCCGCGCCATCGCCGATCGGCTGGAGACGGAAGGAGTAGAGTCTCTGGCCGTCCTCGAGTACGAGATGATGTCGCTCATCGAGGCCTACACTAACGGCCGAATTCGCCCCTTCCTCTACGCACGGGCGGGGAGCGGGAACAGGCCGGGCTGCCTGGTGCCCAAGAGCCCGTCCTGGCTCGCAACGATTCTCCGAGCCCACACGGGCGGCCATCTGCTGATGGCCTGGGGTCCCAAGTCCTCACCACCAGCCGGAGGACGCCACTCCTTTGTCCACCCGGTCGAGCTCGCAACCGTCGCCGAGGACAGCGGACTGCGCCTCAGGTCCCGGGGAGAGATCCGGGACTCTCGTGGGCGATGGACCGCCAGTCTCTATCGAATCGACTCGAAGTAGAGCGTAGTTCCCGCCGGATTCCTCGACGCCAGGGAGCGAGAGACGAGGGCCTGCAGCTCAGGCGCGGCGCAGCGGGATGCGGTGTGGGCTTATGGGCCCGCTTCCGGACAGTCCAGGCGTGCCTTGACCGCCCCGACGGCACCATCGTAGCCGTCGACGACGAGGAAGAAGCGCTCGCCAGCTACGGCATCAAAGGCGGTCTGGTTGGGACCGTAGCCCCCCTTGTCCAAGCAGTTGAGGGCCCGACAGACTCCGGACTCGCCGCTGAGGACAAAGACGTCGTTGTCGAGCTCGGTGGGTACGGCGTCGACCAGAGTCCAGGTGTAGGTTCCGTCAACCGAAGCAACAAAGTCCCAGCTCGCTTCGGAGCCACGGTAGTTACCCACCCTGCAGGAATAGTCATCCATCGCGTCGGTCGTCGATGCTTCGGCGTCACTGGTGTCGGCTGTCACGGTCTCGCCGCAGGTCAGGGTCGCTATCGGAACACACTCGTTGCGCGCATCCTTCTCGCCTTTCCCGGCCGCCAGCGCGTTGTTGACGGCAGCCTCCAGGTTGAGGCGGCCTCCGCTGGCCACCTCCTCCGACCCCTCCGCCAGCGGGCTCACTCCCTCCAAGACGGCCTCAATGACCTCCACTCCGCTCAGCTCGGGCGCAGCGGACCATGCGAGGGCGAGGCCACCGGCCACGAACGGCACAGCCAAAGAGGTTCCTGTGAAGGTCCCATAGCGATTCCCTCCGGTGTCGTTGGTCAGGTAGGCAGCGATGATCTCGCCACCCGGGGCGGCCAGATCGACGCAGCCACGGCCGGTGCCCGATGCCTCGAC
>CAZQTQ010000561.1:0-2628 GCA_964596025.1 uncultured Rickettsiales bacterium | reverse complement strand
ACTCCCTCCCATACACGACACCCTCGACGTGGGCTTCGCGGAGGGCTTGGACCAGGACGCGGATGCGGACGTCCCGGCACCGAGCTTCGAACCGGTTCGACCGCCTTGGGATCTTGCCTCCAGCCCGCCCGAGGACCTATCCGACGACGACGACGGAGACTCCCTCATCCCTCGAAACGTCCGCATCCCGAGCTCCCTCGAGGTCAACTTCTGGGCCGGAGGGCGAAACCACGTCGCCCAGGCTCACAACTTCTCCCGGGAAGGCCTGTACCTTGCCCGCGGAGGCACCCCGCCCATCCGCGGCGCCATCGTGCGGGTCGAATTTCCCGTCGACTGGAGCGGCGAGCCCCAACCCATCCGCTTCAATGCTGAGGTGCGCTGGCACCGCGCCGACAACCCCGGCGCCAACGTTCCCGACGGCTTTGGCGTTCAGATCCTCACCTTCGAGGGGCCAAAGGACCAGGAGCGCTACAACGAACTGCTGATCCATCTCCTTCAGTTGAAGCAACGCCAACAGCCCCTCGAAGAATTCCAGTGGGAAGGCTAGGCCGTCCTTGAACTGGCCCCTTCCATGAGTTCCAAGACCGTCCTCCAGCTGCTCCGGGACCTCGCCGTACGCATCGACGCATCGATGGACCCGACGCTGCTAGACCTCGTCCTCCGCGATCTCGTGGACGGCCTCGGCCTCGAGGGCGCTGCGCTGTTCACGGGACTCGAAGACGGCGCGCTGTTCCCCCTCGCAACCACCACTCCGACCCTGGGAACCCGGGGGCAGGAGCTGTCGCTTCAGGCCGCCGAACGGGGCGAGGTTTGCCTGCGGGACGGTAATTCGGCGGCCCTCTGCCTGCGTACCTCCGGCGGTGAATTCGTCGGTGCTCTGTGGATCGCCAGCACTGCCGAGCCCCTGAGCGACGAGCAATGCACAGCAGCGGAAGTAGTTGCATGCCTCCTCGGCGGCGCCCTCAGCCAAGCCCGGTTGACCCAGCAAGCCCTGTGGACTTCGGCATGGCTCGCCCGACTCAACGACCTGAGTCAAGGACTGAGCTACCAACGTGACCTGAGCTCCCTCGTCTGCACCGCCACCGAAGGTCTCTCGGGGCTGGTCGAGGTCCAGGAGACGGCCTTGTACCTAATCGAGGACGGCCGACCTCAGCTCACCGCCCGCTCGTTGGAGGAGAGTGAGCTCCCCGATCGCATTCGGGTTGTGGGCTCACTTGGCCAAGCTCTGCTCGACGACCCCGAAGGGGCGGAAGTGGCACTGGGCCGCGGAAACCTCGACGATCGGCCCCTCCTCGTCCAACTTCTGAACCAGAGCGGGGACGACGCAGCCTACGGACTGGTGTTGTTCGCTCGGAGTGCCACCTCTGCTCCATTCTCAGCAGACGATGAATTCGCCCTTTCCGCCCTGACGAGCCACCTCAGCATCGCTGTACGCAACGTCCGGCTCATGGCCGAGATTCGAAGGCAGGCCACCTACGACCACCTGACGGGTCTTGCCGGCCGCCGTCACTTCCTTGTCCAACTCCAGCGCGAGATTCAGCGCGCTGAGCGCGACGACCGGCCTCTCTCGGTCCTCATGATCGATGCGGACCACTTCAAGCGGCTCAACGACTGCTACGGCCATGCCGCCGGCGACCATGTTCTCGTGACCCTGGCCCGTCGACTGGAGGCCTCGGTCCGTGCGGTTGACCTCGTAGGACGGCTCGGGGGCGAAGAGATGGGGGTGGTCCTGCCTGGGGCAGGCGAGGCGATCTCTCTGCGCGTCGCCGAGCGGCTCCGGATGGCGATCGACGGAGAGTCCATCCCTTGGCGCGACCTCCAGATCGACCTCACCGTAAGCATCGGCGTGGCCTGCTGGCGTTCTGGCCGAAACGCCGGTGACCTGCTGGAAGAGGCTGACCGCGCCCTCTACGGGGCCAAGGCAGGGGGACGCGACCAGGTGGTCACGGCGTCGTCGTTGGATGAGATGGAGTCAGTACGCGAGACCACCATTCAGCAGCCCGCGCCCTAGCCGCCGGCTGCGCCGCGCCGATCGGAAGCTCGAAGAGCGTCCCGTCTAGAAGCTGGTCTGCGAGAAGTAGTTCTTCGTGTACAGCCCGATCCGCAGGAAGTCGGCGACTTCCATGTCGTTGATCCGGAAGATGCTGTAGGCGTAGTGCGCCTTGAAGAGGAAGTTGTAGGCGCGGTTTGGTGGCAGCTTGATGGCCTCTTTGACCACCGGCAAAAGGAAAGGCCAGCGCACACCAATCGGGAACAGCTTCTGCAGGTTACTGATCTCTCGCTTGTTTTCGATATCGACTGGCGTCGACATGAAGTAGCTCTGCTCAAACTCATCGGGGTCGAAGCCAGGCGGCAGCATCCCCTCCTTCATGACCAGGTCCTGCATCGTGGTCCCCGGGTAGGGCTGAATCAACGAACACCAGGCGTGCCCAGGCCGCAGCTTGGCGTTGAACTCCAGAGTCTCCCAGGCCGAGTCCAAGGTCTCGCCCGGCGAGCCTAGGATGTTCGAAGTCTGAACCATCATTCCGTACTTCCGGAACAACCGCATGGTCTCCAAGATCTCCCCATTGCTGAGGTGCTTGTGCATGATCTTGTTCCGCATGTACTCGTTGCCGCTCTCCACGCCCA
>CAZQTQ010000560.1:0-2628 GCA_964596025.1 uncultured Rickettsiales bacterium | reverse complement strand
CTGCCGACCGCGCTACGCAAGAAGGGCATGGCCTACGTGGCTCCCGCGATTGCGGTGGTCGATGGCCGCTTCCCCGACGGCTACCCGCTCCCCGAGGAGGTCGAAGGTCCGCTCTTGGTGGTGGTGGTGGTCGACTCGGTGGAAGAGGGCCTCGAGGGCTTTGCCGATCACCCCTACGGCCTAGCGGCCTCAGTCTTTACCGAGTCCGATGCCCGCTTTGCCGATCTCAGCCGCCAGCTCCAGGCGGGAGCGGTCAACTGGAACCGCGGAACGATCGTCGCGTCCACGCGCTACCCCAATGCGGGGCTGAAGCGGTCGGGCCACGGGGCTGAAGGGAACTCGGGCCTGATGCTGGCCACGACCTGGCCGCAGGCGGTGCTCAGCTCCTCGGGGATCTTCGACCCCTCGCATCGGGTGCCGGGAATGAGCTGGCCGAAAGAGATGGATGCGGTGGACCCGTCCTCAATGACGACCCCGCCCTACAACCCGGAGGACGACACCATCGCGCTTCCGCTCGAAGCGCTGGATACCCTGCGCCACGAGTAACGAGCGTCGTCGCGCGCCGGGGCCCGCGCCCGTCCTGCAATCCCTACCGAACTAGTACACGCTGAGGGAATAGCTGCCGGTAGCCAGCTCCCCGAGGGAGCTGGCCACGACGTAGTAGGACTCGCCCACGTTCATGGACAGGAAGCTGACGCTGGCATCGGTACCACCGAGGGAGTCGTCGTCGTAGGCAACCAGGGCGCAGCTGGAGTCGTAGATCTCCACCCAAGCATCGAAGTCTGTCGAGCTGAGATCTGCGTAGTAGAGACCTGGGAGCAGTACGAGTACCTCGTAGGAGTCAAAGTAGTAGAAGGGCCCGCTGCCGTAGGTCGCATCGGATGCGTCGAGTGAGCCAACCTGGGCTCCGCCCCCAGTCGGGCCGACAAAGGTAGAGGCGGCACAGACCGAGCCCGTCGGGCTCCCCGAGCCGCCGGAGCCCGAGGGCTCCGTACAGTCATCCACCCCGTCGCAGTCCTGGTCGATGCCGTCGCAGACGACCTCCACAGCATTGTTGCCGATGGTGGCCTCGGCGTCGTCGCAGTCGCCAAGGCACTCGCTGTAGCCGTCTCCGTCGTCGTCGACGTCATCGCCGTGGAAGAAGCCGTCGCAGTCGTTGTCGTAGGCGTCGCACGCGATCTCTTCGGCCGCTGGGTGGACCTCGGGGTTCAAGTCGTCGCAGTCCTCGTCCTCGTCCCAGCCGTCTCCGTCGGCGTCGATGAGGTCGGGACCGCCCTCCTCCTCGCCGGATTCCTCTTCCCCGCCTTCGTCGGGCGGGTCGTCCGAGGAGCCGTCCTCCTCACCAGCCTCGTCCTCACCTGCATCCCCGTCCTCTTCGGAATCAGGCTGCTGGTCCCCGCCGTCCTCCTCGGCTTCGTCCTCTCCGGCGTCCTCTCCGAGCAGCGAGAGCGACCCGTCGGTGTGGAAGCCAACCCCGCAACCGCCTCCGCAGAGCAGGAGAAGAACGCACAAAGCCAGCAAGCGATTCATCGGGCCTCCGGAAGGCAGCTTGATTGGGAAGATTTGGAGGACTTCTCCTCCAAAGTTTCGGCACGTTAGCAAGCTGCCAAGACCTCCTCAAGCGCGCAGTTTCGGAGCCCTCAGCGCTGAGAGAAGCAGTGTTCGGCTCCCTGCCCGTCCAACGCAAGACCACGCTCTACTTGGGCCGAGAGCAAGACCGCCCCCTCGACACGCAAGATCTCGGTCGCAACGGGCCGCTCACAGGCCCAGAACGGTCGGTCGGGAACCAGCTCTACCCGAGTACCCCCGTCGGGCCCGGGCCGCACCCGCACGGTGCCGATCATCAAGCCCTCTTGGCCGTTGGATCCGGCCACCATCCGTCCTTCGAAGACCTCGCTCCGGGGAGCCCGCAGATCGGGGAGGGCGGGATTGAAACGAACCCGAAAGGCCGAGACCTCCCCGTGCCTCACCTCGGCTTCGACCAGCTCGCAAGGACCCATGCAGTCGGTGCCCCGCAGGGGGCGAAAACGGTAGTGGAGATCCACGACGGGGTCGTGACCAGTCCAGTCGACCAAAGGACCGTGAGCGTCGGAACTCACGCGTGCGGCAAAGGGGACTTGCGCGCCCTCTTCACCGACGCTTGCCATCAGCTGCCCGGGAGCCGGGGAGCTCAGCCTGACCTCGCCCGCGCTCACCCCACCCGCCGCCTGCTCCAGTCGCCAAGCAAAGGGCACAAAGGGGGCAAGCTGGCGCACTTTGGCTGGCTTCCCATCGAGCAGCACCTGGGGCCGGGCCCAGCTGAACTCTTCGAGATCGAGGACAGCCAGGACCCGATCCTGGCTGTGGTTCATGGAGTTGCCGTTCCGCAGGGGCGGGGTCTTGCCGGTCTTGGGGGCTACCAAGCGGGCCTGGAGGAGTTCCCCAGTAGGCAGGGTCATGGCGGCGTTGTATTCGACCGCGTTCTTGCCCTCCAGACGGATGACGCGCAGGCGCCCGTCGTGGAGCGGGGCGGGGAAGGCGGCAGCCAGGGAGGCATCGGCTGCGCTGCCGACGACAACGTGCTGCGTACCGCTTCGCTCGGCCAGGAGGCCAAACCAGGCCCAGCCGCCCTCGCGCCGCGCCACGCGC
>CAZQTQ010000559.1:0-2635 GCA_964596025.1 uncultured Rickettsiales bacterium | reverse complement strand
CCTCGGTCAGGATGTGGGAGGAGATGAGGACGGTGTAGTCGCTGCCGAGGCTCTTGACCAGTTCCCGCATTTCGACGATCTGCACTGGGTCGAGGCCGGCGATCGGTTCGTCGAGGATGACCAGCTTCGGGTCGTGGACGATGGCCTGGGCGATGCCAACCCGCTTGCGGAACCCAAAGCTGAGGGTGCCGATCGGCGCGTTCCGGACTGCGTCGAGGCCCGTCTTGCCAATGGCGGAGTCGACCTGAGTCGCGACCTCTCCTGCGGGGACCCCCCGCAGGGTACAGAGATAGGACAAGAAGCTCTCCACCCCCATCTCGTCGTAGAGCGGGGGCTTCTCGGGCAAGAAGCCGATGGCCGAGCGCAGCTGGCTGGGCTCGGCCACCATGTCGATGTCGTCGATGTGGACCGATCCCGCCGAGGGCAAGAGGAATCCGGCGATGATCTTTAGGATTGTGGTCTTACCGGCACCGTTAAGGCCAAGTAGGCCAGCGACGGCGCCCCTCTGGATCTCGAAGTCGAGATCGTAGAGGGCCCGGTGCAGTCCGTAGTACTTGGTCAGTCCGCACACACGAATCATGGGCGTGCCTTCCTATGTGGGGGACTCTCGTGGTGCGGGCTCGCCGGGAAGGGCGAAGGCACCCCGCTAGTCGGGGACGTGGAACCGAAGTGAAGCCCAGGCATTCGAATAGGCCAAAGCGGCCAGCCTCCGCCCCGGACGGGTGGGGGAAGATATGTCCGGCGATAACGCATTCCACGGGGCCAGCCGGGGGGGGGCGGTGGTGGCGGCGAGCCGGTTGGGTTTTGCTTGTATTTGTTGGCTCTTGGATCAAGCCTGGGGGGAGTGGCGGGTCCCAGAGCGGGATATTTTGTCCCACCCCCCGCCGCGGAAACGTCCCCCCAGGGCTTCCCAGAGCACCAGCCGGGCGGGAGGTTGCCGATGCCCTTGAAGATCAATTCGAATATTGTTTCTCTGTTCGCGCAGAGGAACCTAAACAGGACCCAAAGCTCGTTTAATTCGAACATTAATCGACTAGCTTCCGGCCTTCGGATCAACAAGGCCGCTGACGACGCGGCAGCCTTGGCGATTTCTGAGGGCCTGCGGGCCGACATGCGTTCAGCCCAGCAAGCCGGGCGAAACATCGGTGACGGCATGTCGATGGTGCGCACCGCCGAAGGTACGGTGTCCAACCAGCGAGAACTCCTCGGCCGCATGCGTGAACTGGCGGTGCAGAGTTCGAGCGGGACGCTCAACCCCAGCGATCGGTCCATCATTCAGGAGGAGTTCAGCTCCCTCCAATCCGAATTTGACCGCCTCGCCAACTCCAGCGAGTTCAATGGGCTGGCCCTGAACGACGGATCGGCGGCACCGGTTGGCGTGCAAGTGGGCATCCAGAACACACCGAGCGACCAAATCACCGTCAACTTGAGTGACACGCGGGCTGCTGCGGTCGGTGTGGACGCGGCGAGCGCCGATGTCAGCACGCAAGGCAACGCGCAGAGCGCCATCGATGCCATTGACGGCGCCCTGGACTCCTTGAACAACACCTCAGCGGGCTACGGTGCCGTCGAGAACCGATTGTCTTCGGCTTACTCCAGTTACCAGACGACCTTCGAGAACATGTACGAGGCGGAGAGCCGCATCCGGGATGCTGACTATGCGGCTCAGACTGCCGACTTCAGCCGGAATCAAATCCTGCAGCAGGCAGGTATGGCGGTCTTGGCCCAGGCGAACTCGCTGCCCTCCACGGCCAGCTCTCTTATCGGGTAGGAGACCGGGTGACAGGTGGGGTGCTGGCCCCCCTGGGGGCCTTCGTCTGCCCCCTTGCCACGAAGCAGCCCAAGAATAGAAGGGGCCCCGCCGCAGCGGAGGCCCCTTCTATTCTTGGGGGTCGGTCTGGCCCGGTTGGCCCTACTTGCCGCCCTTCAGTACCTCATCAAGGGCCGAGACGACCTGCGGTGCAGCACCGTCCCGCAGCTTGTCCAGCTTGTTTCGCAGTTCCGGGAACTGGGCTGCGGCAAAGACGGCGGCGCGAGCCACTGCCGGATTGGGGTCCCTGAGGACTGAGCCCAGGACCTCGAGGATCTGGTTGTCGGGCTCGGTGAAGGCGGTCACCGCCTGGCAGGCGGCACGACGCAGGTTCGGGTCCTCCTCTTCGTTGAGGATGATCTCGATGATCCGGCCGCGGGCAGCGGCGCCTGGCGCCATGCCGAGCGAGGAGGTGGCCCGCTGCTTCACTGCGGGCCCCAGTGCGTCAGACCTGCTGAGGAACACAAGCGCCTGCTCGAGGTCGGCGCCTCCTGCGGCTTTTGTCATGTCGTCCACGGTGGGCGGATTGGTGTCGTAGGCTTGTAGCAGTGCTCCGACCTCGGAGGCTCCGGGAGGGGGGGGAGTGTCGAGAGGGGCGGCGACCTGGGTGCCGGGGTCCTCGTCGGAGGGCTGACCCGCGTCGGGGGTGCCTCCAGCCGAAGCATCTGTGGGGTTGTCGGTCGGGCTTGGGTCTCCCGGGGCTTCGGCCGCGTTCTCCGCCGTCCCCGACGAGGCCTCAGCCGTTGGCGCGGGAGTGGCGGCAGGCATCGTGGCTGCCGGTGGGTCCTGCGGGGCCGGTTCAGGCGCGCCGCAGCCTGCGACAAA
>CAZQTQ010000558.1:0-2644 GCA_964596025.1 uncultured Rickettsiales bacterium | reverse complement strand
GCATCGCGCCGCCAGGTGGGATTCTGGTGACCGGAGAGGAGCGGGAGGACCGGTGGAGCATTCTCGAAGAGGAGTGTGAGGCGGTGGACTGTCGATTGTGGCGGCGGGGACGGGACTTCCAGGTGGACGGTGCCGGCGGCTTATTCTCCTACGAGGGGCCCGGCTTGGGGATGCGGGACCTGCAGCTCGGCCCGCGGGGGGACCATCAGTGGGGCAATGCAGGCGTCGCCCTGGCCTGTGTCGAAGCCCTGAACGCGGTCTGCGGCTTGCCGCTTCCCAAGCCCGAGGCCATCGGTCTGGCCCTCGCTGAGACGCGGGTCCCGGGGCGGCTGGAGCAACTGACGCTGGGGGGAGGGCGACCCTCGGTGCTGCTCGATGGGGCCCACAACCCCGCAGCCGCGCGCTGCCTCGCCCGGCACCTGTCCCGAGCGACCCGTCCGCGGCGGCGGTGGTGGCTCTTTGCCGCCATGGGGGACAAGGACCGAAGGTCGATGCTCGAAGCCCTCGTGCCGCAGGTAGACGGAGTCCTCTGTACCGCCGGCCGGACCAGCGCTCGCTTCCTTGACCCCTGTGCCTTGAAGGCGGAGGTGGAGGAAGTGGCCCGCTCCCTCGGGGTATCCCTGGCAGTCGAGTGGGCTGCAGAACCCGGCGAGGCGATGGCGTGGCTGGGCGAAGAACTTGGAGCCGAAGACGAGGTACTCGTGGCGGGCAGTCTCTACCTCGTGGGAGACGTGCGGGAGGACCTTCTCGGGGTCAGCTGAGTCCCGTCGAGCGCCTCCGCCTCGCTACTGAATCATCCAGGCGCCCTCTTCCCCGCGGGGTAGGGGCGTCGCACGGTGCATCTCTTCGATCTCCTCCTGCTTCAGGACCGCGACACTCACGGGATCGCCTGGCTGGCAGTCGGCGTAGCGTGCCGTGATGCGCGCCCCCAGCGCGAAGTCGTCTGAGGACCGGTCCCCGATGTACAGCGCCAGGGGGCTGGGTACCTCTTGGACCCGAAGGAAAGGCCCCATGTGCCAATAGCCCTGGAGCATCTCATTCTCTTCGTGATTGCGTCCGACGACGAGCTTGTTGCCTCCGGGCAGGCGGAAGTGGCGCCCCAGCTTGAGGACGAGAACATCGTCGAAGCCGAGGTCCCTCCCGTCCATGTGTTCGATGGTGTCCTTCAGTCGCTTTCCGTAGTTACCATCGGTTAGGAAGCAGCATCCGCCGGCGGGCTGGGGATAGTTGAGGACTCCCAGCTCCCGGGCCAATTGGATCTGCGGCTTGCGGCCCCGTCCGGTGATCGATAGGAGTTGGTCTCGGTCGACCCAACCCCGCTGTTCCGGAATCGACGGCTCGAGAACCCCCTGGCTCAGGGGCCGTACGATCAGCCCCTCGACCTCCGCATCCCGCTCGATGAGCGCCATCTGCCGCTTCTTCTGCGTCATGGGACGCTGTCCTACGACCTCGCCGGTCGCCAGGAAGTGGGCCCCGTACAGGTCCATTAGCTCGCGCCTGGCCTTTCCGAACATGTGGATGCGGCAATCGATGCAAGGATTGACCGCCGAACCCCAGCCGTACTTGGGCTCAGTCAGCACTTTGAGGTAGCCCTCACGGGCGTCGACGACCTCGACAGGGATCTTGAGCCCGGCCGCCCCGGCGATGGCTTCGTTTTGGTAGCGGCTGCCGTCTTTCCGCGTCTTTCCCATCTTCCGCTTGTGGTCGGTGAGGCAGAAGCCGGTGAACATGTTCACTGCGACGACATCGATGCCCTGCAGGCACAGCAAGATGCCGGCCAGGGTGCTGTCGAGTCCGCCCGAGTACATCAGGAGACAGCGGACCTGCCGACCTTCCTCGTCCAGGCGAGGGGGGATCTCGGATTGGAGGCGATCTCGTAGGGCTGGATGGATGCTTACGGTGTTGGTCATGGGGTCGATTTCATCTACTACCGGGCCCTTGTTCCGTCAAGGATAGGCGGCGCCGCTTGAGGGACCCCGGTTCCCTCGGCTCCATTCCCCTGCCAAACTGCGCGTCCATGGACTTAGAGGCCCTCCGAAGGGAATGGGACCAAGCAGTCTTGTCGGATCCGGCTCTGGATGCGGCTGGCTGCGAGGGACTGCGGATCTGGCAGCGCCTGCAGGGGGCCACCTTCGGTGCGAGGCCGCTGTGCGGTGTCTTGCGCCCCGAGTTCATCACCCCGACCGACCTCCAGCGCATGAACCGGGTCTGTGCCCAGCTGGTTTCGTCGATCCGAAAGGTCCGCCTTGCCTTGTGCTCGGGCGAACGTTGGTGGGAGGAGCTCGACCTCCGGCCTGGGGTCGAGGAGCTCGTGCGTCTGGAGCCTGGCTTCGACAGTCTCGGAATTACCGTGCGCCTAGACGCCTTTGAGGTGGGCGGCAAGCTGAACTTCGTCGAACTCAACGCCGAGGCGCCGGCGGGCATCGCCTACCACGATGTCTTGGTGCAGCTCTTTGACCGGCTGGCAGCCATGGAGGCGCTCAAGCGGCGGGCCCTGGTGCGGCCCCTGCGGGTGGTGGGGATACTCCTGCAGGCCCTGCTGACGACGTGGAACGAGTGGGGGCGGGGTGCGGGCAAGCCCCGCATTGCGATCGTGGATTGGGCCGATAGCCCCACCCAGCCCGAGTTTCGCCTCTTGGCTGAA
>CAZQTQ010000557.1:0-2647 GCA_964596025.1 uncultured Rickettsiales bacterium | reverse complement strand
GCTGAGTGCCCGGCTGCGATTCCTTCCTCGAGCGCTCTCTCGGCAGTCTCTGCCTCGACCCGGTAGCCGGCCTTCTGCAGGGCTCGCAGCAGAGTCGTCTTTCCGGAGCAGGGACCGCCTGCGATGACGTGGATCCGGGTCTGCACCCTCGGGGCGACCTCGTCTTCGATGTCGAAGGCCTGGCGCGCACTTGCTCCGGCCTGAAACAGGTTCTTTCCGGTGAACTTCTTCGTACCGTTCACGTAGCTGTAGTACTTGCGGCACTCGCAAGAGAGATACTCGATGTCGATGGGCTGAAAGGCCCGCTTCGCCTCAGGCCAGTACTCCGCCTGCAGGGCGATCATCTGCTCGCAGGTCTGCTGGTGGCTGTGCAGTCCGAGGTGTCGCTTCAGACGGTCGAGGAAGGCCACAGCGCCGATCCCGGTGGGTACCGGGCTTGCCGGGTCGATCACGTCGGGACGAAACCAGGCCAGGTCCATCACCGCCATGAAGATCGGAAAGTCATTCTTCATACCCAGCATCGAATTGATCGCGCTTGTCGCTCGAATGACGTCTCCATCGGCACCAAGGATCGCCTGGGTCAGATCCGCTTTCATCTCGGCAAAAACCGTGGTGGCGGTGTCAAAGCGGGAGTAGAGGGCATCTTTCCAACGCACCGGCTCGACCGGGTAGGCGGTCACGTTGCACCAGGGCTGAGTGGGCAGGGTCTCGAGGACACTGCGCAGCCGCTGAGGCTCTGAGAGCAGCGCGGGGGACAAGGCGTCGAGGGTAGGTTGGCTGTTGCACCAGCGTCCGAAGAACAAGGCATGGACCAGGCGGGGCAGGTCATCGCTCAGCGGCCCTGCGAAGCGCACCATTGCTTTGCTGCCGCGGTCATCTTCCCTGAACACGTTCAGAAAGCGGCCCCTCTGCAAGACCGGGTCGTCTGACCAGGGGGGTGGTTCGCCTGCCTCTCGCAGCAACCGAACGCGCTCCCGTTCACGGCAGAAATCAAAGAAAGCCGCCACCGGATCGGCCAACTCGAGACCATCGAGGGCGGCTGCGTAGGGATTGTGCGGTTCATCCATGAAGAACTCCACGCGCACAAACCATGGTCTGCCCCGCCCTCTCTGAATCTTGCAGCCAGCGTATAGGCCTGAAGACGCCCATTGTGTCAGTTCTGCAGGGTAGGCTCAGGGTGTGGTCGACGGTGGCGACGGCTCCGACCCACTCGGACCTGGGGGGTATGCGCCAGGTGGCGGGCACGGCTCAGCGCGTGGCGGTGACCGGGAAGGTCTGGTTGATGCAGTCGCCGCAGGAGCCGCTAAAGGTGGCGGTGAAGTCGGCGCTCAGCGTGTCGGGGTTGGTGTAGCTGCCGGTGAGGGACCAGGTGGCGGTGCAGGCGCCGTCGTTCAGAGACTCGGTGCGAGTGACTTCAAAGGAGTCCGGAGTGGCGCTGGCGACAAAGCTCCCTTGCAGGAGGCCGGGCTGGGGGCTGCTGGAGTCCATGGTGAGCTCGGGAGAGCCCGCGACGATGGCGTAGGGTGCGACGTGGTCGATGACCAGGTGGTCGAGCTGGGCTGAGACGAAGCCCGGGCCGCAGGTGTAGGTGGTGGCAGGTGCCACGGCCCACAGGCCGGCGTAGTCGGGGGTGGGGTAGGTGCTGAGGACGAGGTAGGTCTTGCCAGAGAGACTGCCCCCGTCATCGTTTGCCATGGCCCCCACTAACAGGTCGCTGAGCCCGTCGCCATCGACATCGCCGGCGGATGAGACGGAATAGCCGCTGGCGTCCTCCGTGTGCTCCCCTGCAAAGGCGGCATCGGCCTGGCTCAAGCCGAAGGTGCCGCCACTCCCGATGCTGGACCCAAGAAACACGTAGCTCTTGCCGGCATCGGTGCCGCCGCCGTCGTTTAGCTTTGCGCCAATGAGCAGGTCAGAGAGCCCATCGCCATCGACATCACCGGCTGACGTGACCGAAGAGCCGCTCTGGTCGTCTCCGGCCTCCCCCACAAAGGCAGCATCGGCAGCGCTCAGATTGAAGGCGCCGCCAGAGGCAATGCTCGAGGCAAACACCAGGTAGGTCTTGCCCGCTCTGTTACCGGCCTCGTCGTTCTCGGTCGCGCCGATGAGGAGGTCGTCCAGGCCGTCACCATCGACATCACCGGCAGAGGCGACGTTGCCGCTGTAGTCACCTGGGTTCTCCCCCACAAAAGAGGCATCGGCAGCGCTCAGGTTAAAGGTGCCGCCGGCTGTGATGCTGGCTCCCAAGAACAGGTAAGTCTTGCCGGCCTCGGGGCCGCCGTCGTCGTTTGCATACGCGCCAATGAGCAGGTCAGAGAGCCCATCGCCATCGACATCACCGGCTGAAGCGACGGAACCGCCGCTGTAGTCCTGTGGGTTCTCGCCCACAAAGGAGGCATCGGCAGCGCTCAGGTTGAAGGTGCCGCCAGAGGCAATGCTCGAGGCCAGGAACAGGTGGGTCTTGCCGGTCCCGGGGCCGCCGTCGCTGTTTGTATGCGCGCCAATGAGCAGGTCGCTGAGCCCATCGCCATCGACATCACCGGCTGAAGCGACGGAACCGCCACTGTAGATATATGCGCTTTCGCCCACAAAGGAGGCATCGGCAGCGCTCAGGTTAAAGGCGCCGCCGGCTGCGATGCTGGCACCC
>CAZQTQ010000556.1:0-2650 GCA_964596025.1 uncultured Rickettsiales bacterium | reverse complement strand
TCAGGGGCAGCGGCCGCACACCCAGGTCTTCCGCCAGAACCTCGAAGAGGTCTTTCGTGACTTCTACAAGCTCATGGATGCCCGATCGGTGGCCAAGGTCATGGTCTACACCAGCTGGCTCTACCCGCACCAGTCGGGCGCAGATGGGCTGATGGTGCAAGGCCTTCGCCAGCTCTTGCTCGACTACCAGGGCCACGCGCCGGGAGATCGGTACCTGTTCGTGGAGTTCGACGATCGCACCCGCACCCTCAACGGCTACAGCACGGAGGTCCCGCGGCGGGGGCCGCGCCCCTTCCGGGTTCGCCTGGTTGGTTCGGTCAACTATCCCCGACGTTGGGATCCGCTGCACACCTGAGTCGCTTCGGGGCGAGGTGAGAGCCCCGGTAGTCTAGAATCGTTCGCTGTGGTGCAGTCGGACAGTTGCGAGGTGATCTCCGGGCGCGGAAAGCGTCCAGGCCTCCATTTGTGCGAGGGGTCCCCCATGGTGCGGCTTCTCGCCCCTCTGGCTGCAGCGGCGCTCGTCCTCCTCCCTGTCCTGCTGCTCTCTCCACCGGCCCAGGCCCAGGACCGGACCAGCGTTCGTACGAGCCTCCTGGGGCCCGAGGACCCTCCGGCATCGCTCGATCGGGGGCCTTTGGATCGTCTGGGCTGGGGGACGGCCGAGGATCTTCACCTGGATCTCGGCGGTGGCCTTGCCATTGCCCCCTTCTCAGGCAACGTCCTGCTGCGACTCCACCCCTTCGTGCGGGGTGACCTGCCCCCCGATGCCCAGGCAAGCCTGAACTACAACTCCCTCGACCCGCTCGGCTCGCCGGAGTTGGCCTTGGGCTGGAGTTGGGATTTGGGCCGGCGGCTGGTGGATGGCGCTTGGGGCGACCGAATCCTCATCGACGGCGACGGCTTCCGAGACTCCTTTTTTGCCGGGCCGAAGCCCACGGTGTCTGAGCTTGGCCGGGTTCGGGACGAGGTTGCCCTCTCCTGGCGTCGCTCGACTTCTCTCCGGGAGAGGCGGCAGGCTGGGGGAGAGCGCGCGTTTCGTGCCGCCCTGGGCGCAGATCCCCTGTTTCTTGCTGAGATGAGGGTGCAGACCCTGGGACCCAAGGCGCGAGAACCAGGCACTACGCTCTTTGTCTCCGAACAGCGCGGCTACCGCGAGATGACGCTCCAGGGCGAGGGGAGGCAATGGGTGGTTGCTCGCGGCGACGGGGGCCAGGAATTCTACGGGCAGGACGGGCGGCTGGAGCGCATCGAGCCGGGGCAGGGCTCCCCAATCCACAGAGTGATGAACGGCGGGGTGCTGAGCCGAATCGATGTCGGGAACAGCCCCGCGCTCTTGGTAGACGTGGACGCGAGTAATCGAGTGCAAGCGCTCAAGACCCCTGCAGGTCGGAGGGCGGACTTCGATTACGTCGACCGCTACCTGCACCGGGCGAAGCTGCCGGCAGGCGAGCACCGCTTCGTCTACGACGGCGCAGGGCGCCTGATTGCGATCGACGGGCCCGCAGGCCCGCTCCGGATGGCCTACGACCCCGCTTCGGGTCGGGTGGTCTCGGCCAGTGGGCCGAAGGGGACCGTCCGACTGTCCGACGTGCGGGAGGTTGGTGGCGCGCTCGAGGTGGAAGTCTCCGGGCTGGTGGGGGGGCAGACGATTACCTGCCGCTGGGATCCTAAGGACCGACGTCGTGAGGTGGATGGGCCCGGTGGCCTCGCCACGGTTCACTGGGAGACGGAGCGCCCGCTTCCCATTCGGTGGGAGGGGGCTGGGCTGAGCGTCGAGGCGGACTGGGACGAACTGGGGCGCCTCTTGCGCCTTCGGAGCCGAGGCCAGGAGGTCGAGTGGCGGCGGTCGGAGACAGGACTCCCTCAGGAGATCAGAGATCTTAGCGGGGAGACCGTGCGCCTGGATTGGCTTGGGGAGGGTCGGCTGGCTGGCTGGTGGGATGCGGAGGGTCGACCGACTTCGGTGGAGACAGACAATCTGGGTCTTGTGCGCCTACTCCGTCGGCCAGGAGGCGGAGAGGAGCGGGTTCAGCACTCAACTGCCGGTCTGCTGCGATCTGTCGAGTACCCCTCGCAGGGTCGCCTCCAATTCCGATACGACAGTGAGGGCCTCCTTCGCTCCCTCGAGGGGGGCGGCGGAGGACCGGTCCAGCTGCGGCGCAGCGTCGACGGGAGCGTGTCGCAGGTGGAGTGGAGCTCGGGACGAGTCTTTCGGCTGGAAAAAGACGGGACTGGCGCGCTCTCGGCGGTAGCGAACGGTCGCTTTCGGCTGGAGCAAGACGACGTGGGCCGACTGGAGTCTTGGACCGGGCCCTTTGGGCGAAGGCGTGTGCGGAGGGGTGAGGGAGGCCTAGTTCGGGGACTAGATGGCCCGGAGGGGAACCTGTGGACCGTCGAGCGCGATGGACTGGGTCGGCCAACGGAGCTCTATCTTGGGGACGGAACAAAGCGCCCGCTGGTTTGGTCGGCCGGTTCCGAGCTTGAAGCCTGGGGACTGGCGGCTGGGGCTCCGCTGGCGCTGGAGCGAGATCGTCTAGGCCGGGTCGTTGCCTGGTCGACACCCCAGGTTGGGACCGTGCGTCGCAGACTCGACGCGGCTGGTCGTGCCCTTTCGCTGGACTGGGAAGGGCGTCGTTGGAAGTTGCAACGG
>CAZQTQ010000555.1:277-2655 GCA_964596025.1 uncultured Rickettsiales bacterium | reverse complement strand
ACGAGAGCGCCGGCTTCTTCCGGGGCCACGCCCAACCGGGAAGCCGCTCCCAGATGAACGTCACCTTCCGACTTCCAAGCGAGGAAATCGAACGTGCCTTTGTGGCGGAGAGTACGGAAGCAGGCCTGATCGGCCTGAAGGGCCACCGCTCCGTTGGCGGACTGCGGGCCTCAATCTACAACGCGGTCCCTCTGGCCTCTGTCGAGGCCCTGGTGGCCTTCATGCAGGACTTCAAGAGACGCAATTCCTAGAGAGGGGAAGCCGCCAGCGGCGGACTTGGGCGGAGGGACGACCGGCGGACAGCTGCTACCAATCGATGTCGCCGTCCTTGACCTCCTTGTCTTCCTTCTCCTCCTTCTCCTTGGCCTCGTCCTTCTTCTTTTCGTCCTTCTTATCGACGACGGAAGCTTCGATGCTGTCGCTGTAGGGGTCCCAGGTCACGACCTTCTTCTCCTCCAGCGACTTGAGGTCGGCCTTCTCCTGATCACTCAGGCTCCCATCGTGGGCCAGGCTGTTGCCGCAGTAGTCAAAGGGCACCTCGTAGTTGACGTAGATCTGCTCGCTCTGGACCTTGTAGTCCACGCTCTGGCTCTTGCCCGGGGACCAGTGATAGCCCGAGCGGCGCTCACCGCCCTTGCCCAGGTTCTTGCCGAGTGCCGTGATCACCTTCTTGACGGCCGAAGGCGTCTCGAAGGCGCGAAAACGCACACCGATGAGGCGATCCTCTTCAAACACTGCGCTGATGAAGCCGTCCACCGCCCACACGACCTTGTTGGCGTCGTACACATCGCCAGTCAGTTCCTGTCCGTGGCCCAAGCGCTCCTCAACCTCGACCCGGGTCTGGCACCACTGCAGGCCTGCAGGAAGCGACAGTTCGGAAGCCCAAGCCATCGAGGCAAAGAACAAACAGAAGGCGGCGGTGACGAACGTGGTCTTCATGGGACCCTCCTGGGAGGACCAATAAACCCCCGACGGCTCCGGGTCAACGCTTCCCTCAGCCAATCGACCTAGACCCGTTGCTTCACAAGGCCGGGAGCGGTAGACCAGGAAGCCGATCATGCCTCGACCCCCCGACGACGAAGACGTACAGCTCTGGACCCAGGACGGCGTCTGCCTCGCCGCCCGCCAGGTCCTCCCATCGCAGCTGCGCGGCACTCTGGTGGCCTGTCATCCCCACCCCCTCTTTGGGGGCACGATGAACAACAAGGTCGTCCACACCTTGTACAAGGTCTTTCGGGACCAGGGTTTTGGTGCGATCCGCTTTAACTTTCGAGGCACGGGAGCATCGGGGGGCGAGCACGGGCAGGGCTACAGCGAGGCCCTTGATGTCGGTGCAGCCGCCGAAGCGCTGGACGAAGCCGCTTCTTCCCGCCCCCTGGCCAACGACGCCACGGAACCATTGCCCCGGGTCTTAGGGGGGTTCTCCTTCGGCTCCCAGGTGGGCCTGCGCTACGCCGCCGACGATCCGACCTTCACGCACCGCATCGGCATTGGCCTGCCGATTGGCAAGGAAGGCTACGACTTCGACTTCCTCCTCGCGGGCGACCTGCGCCCACTCTACTTGGTGGTCGGGGAGGACGATCCTTTCTGCCCCCTCCCCCTCCTCCGGCAGCTGGTAGTTAGCCTGCGGGAGCGGGGCGTAACCGTCGACGCCAAGGTGGTGCCCCAGGCCAACCACTTCTTCGATCGACTCGGCCACGTGCTTCGCCAGGAGTTCGATGCAATCGCCTGCGCCATTGTCGGCCACAAATCTCCGCCCCGGCGCTACCCTGTCGAATCCCTCTAACCTCTCCCCCGGCAGCTCCCCGATGACCGCACCCGACCCTCCTTGCCAGACCTCTTCTCCACTGCGCGCCCTACAACCCCCATGGAGTGCTCTTGGGCTGTCCGTGGCCCTTGTCTCCATCGTGGTTGCGACGACCGGCTGCGGCGTTCGGCGGGATCTGCACCAAGCGGCCCTCAACGCGGTGGCCGAAGCGCAGGATGAGAGTACGGCCCTCGAGGCGGAGATTCGGGCGGGCGAGGAGCAGCGGGCGGGGCTCGAGGCAGAGATTCGCAAGCGGGACGCGAAAACGCAGGAGGCGGACCGCCAGCGGGACCAGGTTCTCGCTGAGCACGCGGTTCTGCGCTCCGAGATGGGCCGCACCGGCCCCAAAGCCCGGAACATCCCCGGAGCGAAGGGAGAAGTAACCTCCATGCTCGCTGAGGCGGAAGAGGCCCTGAGCGAGCAACGAGCAAGGCGGGAGGCAGCCGCAGCCCGAGCAGAGGCACAAGCGGCCCTCTTTACCCGCCTGCAGGGGCTCATCGAGGAGAAGAGAGTCGCGGTGCGGACGGTTCAAGACCGAGTGGTTCTCGACCTCAAGCAGGATCTTCTGTTC
>CAZQTQ010000555.1:0-267 GCA_964596025.1 uncultured Rickettsiales bacterium | reverse complement strand
GAGTTGAGCGGGGTTGCACAGGAGTGGCTGGCGAAGATCGGAGCCGCCCTGGCCCAGTTGCCCGAAGCGTCCTTTCAGGTCGCCGGCCACACCGACAATGAACCGATCACCAGCGATCGCTACCCCAGCAACTGGGAGCTGAGTTCGGCCCGGGCTTCGGCAGTCGTGCGGGCGCTCGTTGCGGCCGGCATGGAGGCGAAGCGCCTGAGCGCCGCCGGCTACGGTGGGCACCAGCCACGGGCCGACAACGGATCCCCGGAAGGGCGG
>CAZQTQ010000554.1:0-2697 GCA_964596025.1 uncultured Rickettsiales bacterium | reverse complement strand
ATCCGCGAGCTGCCGCCGGGCCCGGGCCGCACGGCCTTGGATGTCGTCCACCCGCACCCGCTCGGCGGCGATGTCGCGCTCCAAGTTGCGCGATCGATCCCGATTCAACTCGATTTCGGACCGCATCCGGTAGGTTGCGCTCTGTTTGGTCTTGTCGATCACGCAGCCGGTGGTCAAGACCGCTGCCAAAACGCAGAGGACAACGCGGCCCGCCCGTCCCTGAAAACCAAAACAGAGGTGGATCATCGGGGCTGGCCTAGAGCGCGACCAGCTCGACCCGCCGGTTGGCAGCCCAACTTCGCTCACTGTGACCGGTGTCGACGGGGAGCTCTTCCCCGTAGCTCAGGGTCTCCAGGTCTGCCCGGACCCCGAGGTTCCACAGGTACTGGCGCACCGACTCCGCCCGCCGCTCCCCCAAGCTGAGGTTGTAGACGGTGCTCCCTCGTTCGTCGGCATGGCCCTCGAGGCGGACGGTAGGCAAGCTCTGAAGCTCGATGCAGCGAGCGTTCTCCGCCAATGTCTGGCGTGCGGCGGTCGTCAGCGCCGCCTCATTGAAGTCAAAACGAACCGTCTGAAGCTCACAGGGGCCCTCTGCGGCCCGCGACGGGAGGACGATGAAGGCCTCCCTGCGCTGAACCTCGGCCCCGTCCGGCAGGGTCATCCGCAAGTCGTAGGTGCCGGCAGCGAGATCTTCGGTAGCCCGAAAGGTCAGCTCCCGCGTGTCTATGACGTCCAAGCCGCGCACCCGGCGGCTGCCGAGAAATACCTCGAGGCCGGTTCCAAAGTGGCGTCCTGTCACAAGCACCGTCACCGGACGGCCCTCTGTCGTACTGTCGGGCACCACCGACTCGATGCGGAGGCTTGGGCGAACCGGTGCCTCTTCGACAGGCGGCGGGGGCGGCTTCGGCTTCGGGCAGGCGGAGAGCGCCAAACCGAGAACCATCAGAACCGCAGCCAAGCAGAGGGAGGTGAATTTTGGGGTCTGAAAGCCATCCACTGAAGCGCAGGTCCTCATTCAGAGTGTTTTTCGGGACGAAATAAGACGACTGCGGAGGAATCCGTCATACAGGCGGAAACTAATGGTCGGTAAATCGCCGTGTCAAGGGCAGATCGACCTTGGTTTTTTTCGACCAAAAACCGAAGGACTGCAATAGCTTGGGCAGGGTCGACTTTTCAGAGCCTAAAACGGCTTGCAGAGGCTCTCGGGATCGCCCTAGTCTGATCTGTAGAGGACATTCCTGCCTGACTCGGGGCGGCCGCAAGTTGGTCGGTACCTTATCAAGTGTCTGGGATTCGTCTCTGGGCGTTGTGTGAGCCCCTTCTGTCAGGGGAACCTAATGCGCCTACATGAAGCCCCCCTTTCAGGAGGGGTGCTGCCAGACTGTCGCCACGATCGTGGCGGGGCCCTCTTGACCCTTGTGGTCGCGGGACCAGGGCGATTCATTCGCCCTGGTCCTTTGCGTTCTGGAACAATGGGGGCCTCGAACCCGGAGACTCCATGGCGAAGCCGCGCGTTCCAAAGCGGGTACTACCCGTCCTGCTGACCATCGCAACCCTCCTCCTCGCCGGCCCCTTGGGCTGCGGCCCCGAGGAAGAGCCCGACAACGATCGCACCGTGGCCCCTCCCAGCGGCTGTTCCAACAACTCTCTATCCAACGTCAGCTTCAGCTTCAACATCCACTACGGGGGCGAGGACTATCCCCAAGACCGGCTCCTGGACCTCTTGGCCGAAGTCGGCGTCGATTTCTTTCAGTTCTTTCTCGAGGGGGAGGTCACCGAGCTGGGCGTGGATCCGGACACCGGCGACCTCGCAGTAACGATAACGGAGCTGCTCAAGGAAAAACCCAAGAAGCCCAAGGGCGGCTCAGGAGACGACGACGACTCAGGAGACGACGACGACTCAGGAGACGACGACGACAGCGCCGGGCCAGATCCGAACTCCTTCCGCGTGGTCTACCAGCTTCCCTTTGGCTACAGCATTCCGGTCGAGATGGGCCAGGCTGCAGGCGCCGAGATCATCCTGGATCTGACCAGCGGCTCCCTGATTCGCGCCTTCTCTTTTTGGGAGTTCCTCGAAGAGGCCGGCTGGCTGCCCCTCTTCCTTGCCGAGCCGTCGGACACTGGGCTCGGCTACGGAAACGGAAACGGTGACGGAGCGGGCCCCGCACACCCCTTCTTCTTCAACATCAGTACCCGCGACCGAGCCTGCCCCAACCTAGCAACCTTGCAGTGTGCCAAGCCCTACAACCTGTCCACCGTCTTCGAAACCCCTGCGCCGGAAGAAGACAGCGGGGACGACGACGACGACGACGACGACAACGACGCTGGCGACGACGACGACTCGGCCTCCAAGCTCTTGCCCTACGCAGGCCCCGAGACCTTCGAGCTTTGGCCCACTGAACACGTGGACTTCGTTTCTTGGGGAGTCGAGTTGCGGGTCGTGAACGTCTGGTCCTACGCCTACCGAGAGGTCGTAGAGGGACCTGGCTGCGATGGCTTCGACTGGACGAGCCAGCGCTTCTCCTACTTCGTCACGCGCACCTCGGGCGCGCCCGCCGACTGAGCAGGATTTCGCGCTCTCCGTTCATCGGCAGGAGACGGCGGCGAGACACCACCACCACTCCCTCCACGGGTCCACAGGCTCTAGTAGCCGCTTTCCGTGGACATGGGGCCAATCTGCGGCTGCTTGCCTCCGCC
>CAZQTQ010000553.1:0-2701 GCA_964596025.1 uncultured Rickettsiales bacterium | reverse complement strand
CACGCGGGTAGAAAGCACCCTTGAAGAAGTGGCCGGCCATGCCGCAGTGCATGAGCGCGCTGACCTCGTTCGGCGGCAGGGCGTAGTCGCCATTTTGCCCCGCGATGACAGCCCTAAGCTTCTCGTCCTGGGTACAGCTGTCTAGGAACTGGCCCAAAGTCACCTTCTGATTGAAGGCGAGCAGGCGGCCCCGGAAGATGACGTCCAGCAAAGTAGAAAAGGTCATCTTCCCGCCATTTTGCTCGATCTTCTGCCCCACCAACGTCACCTGGCGAACGAGCTTGAGGTAGCGGTCAATACCGCGCTTCTCGCTGGGAAAGAGATCCACCAGGCGCTCGCGATACAGCTCCATGCTGCTCGGGATGCGGAAGCGGAAATCCGGAAAGATGAGGGTGTCGTAGCCGTCCTGGTCCATGGGGCGGAAGTCGACTTCGGCGCCGACACCAGCCAAGAGCTGAGGCATCACGCCGTCGGGCCTGCAGTCGCCGACGTAGTGCAACCCCACATCAAAGCAGTAGCGGTCGTCGCCGCTTCCGCGGGCGAACTGGGTGCCGCAACCGCCGGCCACGTAGTGCGAGTCGAAGAGGGCGACCCGAAGCCCTCGGTTGCTCAGTTCGGCACCCGCCATGAGCCCTGAGGTTCCCGCACCGATGATGGCAACGTCGACCGAACTGGGCAGCTCCGCCAAGGTGCGGGGACGGGTCATTGCGGTGGGGGCGTGAACTGGATCCATTGCTACATTCGGCACTAAAGCACGTTGTGGGCTTTCTGCCTTGGAACGAGCGAGGGCGCAAGAAGTCCGTTCACGCCAACTGCAGCCCGCAGTCGGCGCACGCACCCTCTACCAGAGGAGCGGCCGTGCCACAGGCCGGGCAGGGAGGTTCGTCGGGGCCAGCCTCGAGGTCGACGTCGGCTGCCGACGAGACCACCCCTTCCGTCGCGAGCATGGCGTCCCACTCCTCTCGGAGAAGGGCCTGAACCCGGCCGATGTCCTGCTCCCGCACCAGGAGCACCATCTTGGTCCCTCAGCCTCCCCCTTGCGGAGGACGGACCAAGGTCGCAGGGATGCCGGCGTCCAAACAGGCGCCGCAGAGTTCTTTCGTCCGCGCCATGCCGCCCTGAAGGACCGGCACCGTGCGGGCACGCAGGAGGAGGTCTTCGACATCTTGGGGACTGAGCACGGGGAGAGTATAGAAGCAAGGTGCTCGCTGGACGCGAGCCCTACGAATGGCTAGAAAGGCGCGCAATCCCAAATGGGGCGGTCTACTCATGGAGACCAAACAGGAGGCCTAATGGCTGGAAATACCTGGGAAAAACGGCAGCGAGAAAAGGCCCGTCGCGAAAAGAAAGAGGCGAAGCGGGCGCGCCGTGACGAGAGACGGCAGGCCAAAGAGATTCCCGCCGAAGAGGGGCCAAGCCCCGAAGAGTTGATGGAGCAGTTCGCGGCCCTCAACCGCGAGCACACCGAAGGCCAGATCGACGAGACCACCTTCAAAGCCCGACGCAACGAGATCTGGCTCGCGATGGGTCTACCCGCCGACTGAGCCCCCTCCCCTCGAACGGAAGCAACGGCGAACCGGCGAATCGGCTGGCCATCGAAGAACTGCAGTTCCAAAGATGGACCCCAAGAAGCAAAGTCAAATGACCGATGGCCCCATCGTTTGGGTCGACGCCGACGCCACGCCACGGCCGGTCAAAGAGATCCTGTTCCGGGCGTCAGAACGGCGCTCTGTAGCCATCATCCTCGTCGCCAACAGCTGGCTACCCCTCCCGCGAACGGGAGACGTCTCCTTCGTGCAGGTCGAGCAGGGCCCCGATGAGGCCGACAACTACATCGCGGAACACGCGGCTGCGGGCGACCTGGTGATCACGGCCGACATCCCGCTCGCGGCACGGGTTGTGCCCAATGGGGCCGCCGTCATCCAGCCCCATGGCCGCGAACTCGACCAGGACAGCATCGACGAGGCACTAGCGCTCCGCGATTTCAAGGAGGGCCTGCGCAATGCCGGTACGATCACCGGAGGGCCTCCTCCCTATGGACCGAAACAAAAGCAGCGCTTTTCCAACGCGCTAGACCGGTGGATCAGCCGCAGGGGCCAGTCGTCATCCTGAGACCCGCATGAAGCGAACCGTTGGCTCCCGACGGCTAGCTTCCCAGAAGTTCCTCAACGACCGCCGCCCAGCCCACGGCACAGTTGTCCATGTCGTAGCCGCCGCCGCCCAGTACCAGTAGGCGGCCTTCGGCGTGGCGATCGGCCAGGGCTTGGACCCGACGGGTAACCGCTCGGATGCCGTCGACTGTCAGGCATTGGTGGGCCATGGGATCGGCGTCCATTGCATCCAGGCCGGCCTCGAAGACTACGAACTCGGGTCGGCCGGAGTCGATGAAGGCCTCGAGTTCACCGAAGCGCTCGAGGTAGGCCGCGTCGTCCTGGTGGGGGGGCAAGTCGATGTTCAGCTTGGTGCCCCGAGCCACCCCTTCACCGACCAGGTCTTCGGTGCCCGGTCGCTCGTTGATTGGACCGGGTTCAAAGACCCTCAGCTCTTCCCGGCGAGGATCTTGCCTCAGCCGCAGAGGACCCAGCACGCAAGCGCCGCAGCCCCGGCCAATCCGGTCGCTGCGATGAGCTTTCCACGGTGCTTTCCGGCCATCGCTTTGATGACGGACCAGGGCTTGGGCCCTTCCCAGACGTCGGCCTGC
>CAZQTQ010000552.1:0-2707 GCA_964596025.1 uncultured Rickettsiales bacterium | reverse complement strand
GGGCCACGCGGCCAGGACGGTCGGTTGGGCGGGGCTCCCGCTCAACTCTGGCTTGAGATCGATGCACTCATAGAAGGCCTTCCCCGCAGTCCCGGAGGTCGCGAGGAGCCGGCCTCCCGCCTCCAGCTTGGCGAGGCCATCGCTCAGGCGGTGAAACGGTGCCTCGACGGTGCCGAGTCCCTCTCCTTCGGCTGAGGCATCGACGTACCAGGTTCTGCGGTCGGGCTCGTCCCCGGTTTGGGTGGGTCTCCGGAAGCGGGTCGCCTCGGGGAGCTTCAGCCCGGCGAGTGTCGCGTCTACCTCCGCTCCCGGACGATTGCCCAGCGCCTCGAGGGCCGCCAGTGCTTCGGGGCCACGTTCCTCCTGCACCCACCGGCTCAGGATGTCGATCGCGGTAGCGCCTCCAATCTGTCCCAGGGCCTGGAGGGCTGCGATGCGGACGCCCTCGCTTCGGTCGGTCAGAGCCGCTTGGAGCGCGGGGACCGCCGGCTCGGCGGCCACGCGGCCCAGGCTCTTCGCACAGCTGGCGCGAACTTGGGGATTTCGCTCTTCCTGAAGGCATCGCTGGAGCGTGACCATGGAGGCCGCGTTGCCTTCCAAGCCCAGGACAACGGCAGCCAGGTGCTTGTCGGCGTCTCGGGTGTCGCCTTCTTGGGAGAGCGTCTTCTCCCAGGGCTCCGGTCGGTCTTGGCCGACGGCTCGGGGGCCGCCGCTTGGCCCAGGGAGCCCCGAGCAGGCTAGGCCCACGGCGGTGAGGGCAAGGAGACCCAGTAGCCCGCACAAGCCGAGCCTTGTCCGCCAGCAGGCAGGTGCGTGGTCTAAGCTTGCTGCCGCATGCCTCAAGGCACCCTCCGCCGCGCGCTGCTCACAGCCGTAGTCCTCGGCTCCGGCCTGCGCATCGTCCTCTGTGCGGTCCTCCATGAGGCACCCCTACTCGATGCGGAGGCGTCCGACCTCCAGCGCTCGATGTTCTACCACTACGGCCTGCGGGGCCACCTGGACTACGGCTTTTGGGAGGCGCTCGGCCGCGATACTTTCAAGCCGCCGCTCTTCTTCGGAGGGGTTCCGGTGTTGGCAGCCTTTCGGGATCGCCTGTTGCTCTCGGACTACCTCCTCGTCAACGCCGCTGCGCTCCTCTTGACCTGCTGGGGCTTGTTTCACTGGGCCCGGGCCCGCTGGGGCGGGGATGGGGCGATGGGAGTCGCGCTTGGTTTCCTCGGCTTGCCGGGAGTCGCCGGTCAGGTGACCTGGGTGGGCGTCGAGGCCTGCCATATGGCGCTGTTGGTGGCCTGCCTCTTCCTCACCGTGCAACTTCGGGATGGCCGCAGCCCCCTCCGCTCGGGGCTCCTCCTTGGACTCTGTCTTGCCGGTGGCTTGCTGATGAAGTGGAACTTTGCCCTGCTCGTTGCGGCGCCCGGGGTGGTGGTCCTCGTCCAAGTCGCGGGCGCTAAAGATGACTTGCGACCCCAACGCTTGGGCGCCCTCTGCCTCGCCGCGGCCGTCGGTATGGGGCCCCTGCTGCTCTGGCTAGGGCTCGTGTCTTCGCCGGCAGAGATCCTGGGTGGTGCCGGCACCGAGCCGACCTTTCCATCGGTCCTGCATCCAGACTCCCTGCTCTTCTACCCCCGACACTTGGGCTTGGCGCCGCCCCACTCATCCTCCTCGCTCTGGTGGGACTGCGGCGCAGCGGGGACTCTCCCTCCCCGTCTCCGGCCCCCTCCTCCAACGAGGGTCTCTTGCTGGCCGCCACCCTGCTTGGCTCCCTGGTCTTCCTCGTCCTCATCCCCCACAAAGAGAGCCGCTACCTCCTGCCGCTCTACCCCTTCGTCGTCCTTCTGCTCGCCCCTCCGCTGACCCAGATCTGGGCCGAACCTCGGGCGAGGCTGGCGCTCGGGCTCGCGATGGGTTGGCTGCTGCTCTCGTCGCTGGTTCTGCCTTGGGTGGCGCCATCCGATTCCGTCGCCGCCAATCACCAAAGCCCCCCGCTTCGTCTCGTTCCGGACCGCGACGACTACGGCCTCAACCCGCTCGTCCAGCACGACAGCCTCGGGCGTTGGGACCGCAATGTCCTGAGCTATTCGGTGGTGGGCGACGGCTCCCGGTCGGTCCTGACCACCTTGCACTGGGCCTTCTACGCCCGGTCCCCTCGTCCTACCGTGAGTCGCTACAACCACGAAAAGGCCACGGATCGCTCCTGCGCCTACGACTTGGTCCGGTCGACTCACTTTGTCACCAACCACTCCCTCAATCCGGACGAGCGCGCTGCGCTTGCCAGCCTGGCCTACCGCTGGGTCGCTCGGGTGCAGCCCCGGGTTCCAGGCTTCGGCACTCTGGATTTGTGGGAGCGCAGGGCGGATTGATGGGGCAAACTACTAGGGCCCGCAGAGCCGGCCGGAAAGCTTGCCACCTAGACACCTAGAATTACTGGATCTTCAAAGTTTGTAGACAACTTGTAGACAATTAGTTAGCAAATTCTTGACAATTATCGGAATGTGTCGCTAGTCTGCAGAGTGCCGGGGGAGAGTCCTCGGCTTGTCCGCTACCTTGTAGTGCCACCTTGCAACGTTGTGAGCCTCGGCTCGCCCAAAGCCCAGGGAGCCTCGCCATGCGCCTTCCCGCCCGTCCCTCCCTCCTCGCCCTCACCTTGGTCCTGCCCCTGTCCGGCTTCTTGCTTGCCGGTTGTTGGGAAAACTGGACCGGAGCCAAC
>CAZQTQ010000551.1:0-2725 GCA_964596025.1 uncultured Rickettsiales bacterium | reverse complement strand
GGACCGAATGATCCGCCAGCGGCTCATCGAAGCGGCAGAGAAGGCCAAGAAGGACCTGAGCAGCAGCTTGGAGTCCGAGATCCACCTGCCATTCCTCACCGCCGACGCCAACGGCCCCCAACACCTCCAGGTCAGCCTGAGTCGGTCGACCTTCGAGTTCCTCGTCGCCGACTTGCTCGACGCCACAATCGCGGAGTGCCGCAAGGCGCTCACAGAAGCCAAGCTGAAATCCGGCTCCATCGACGAGGTCATCCTCGTCGGCGGCTCCAGCCGAATTCCGAAGGTCCAGGAGGCGATCCGGGAGCTCTTCGGCTGCCCCCTGAACAAGAGCTTCAACCCCGACGAGGTGGTCGCAGTAGGCGCCGCCATCCAGGGTGGAATGCTGGGCGGAACCGTCGAGGACGTCACGCTCCTGGACGTCACCAACTTCAGCCTCGGCATCGAGACCGAGGGCAGGAGGTTCGCCAAGCTCATACCGAAGGGGTCGACCATTCCCGTGGTTCGTTCGCAGATGGTCTCGACCGTGATCGACAACCAGCGCACGGTGAAGATTCATGTCCTCCAGGGCGAAGAACCTCTGGCAACCGACAACATCAGCCTGGGCCAGTTCGAACTGACGGGGATCGAGCCAGCCGATCGCGGCGCGCCCCGAATCGAGGTTCTCTTCACCATCAACACCGACGGAATCGTGAGCGTCTCGGGACGGGACGTGCGCACCGGCGTGCAGCAGAGCATCCGCATTCACTCGCCGTCTGCGATGTCAACGAAGGCCATCGAAGAGGCCCAAGGCGAACTCGCAAACATGGACGAAGCAGACGAGGTGAATGAGGCGCTCGAAGAACGGCGCATTGAAGTCGAGAAGCACCTCTTTTCGCTAGAGAACTTCGTGCGGGCAAACAAGCCCAGCCTGCAGAAGCGGGAAGTCTTCGACACCGAGCAAGCCCTCAAGCGCGGCCGCATGGCCCTGATCAAGCGCGCGGATCCCGACAGCCTCAGCGAGCTCGCGGACTACCTCATCGATTACCTCGACCACTTGCGCGAGCGGGTTCGGGCGGTAGAGGCGAACGAGGAAGGCGCTGGTCTAACCCTCGACGGTGTCCAGGTCGACTAGACTCGGATCCCACCCTGCTTCCGGAATGAACCGATGCTCCGACTCACCGCCTCCTTCCTGTCTTTAACGTTCTGGATCGTCTTTGGTCTCGCCTGCAGCCCGGAACCGGTCGAAGAGATCCCGGATGTCAGCTGGGATCCAGAGATTCCCGCGGGCGAGAATATGACCATCTTGGACATGGGGCAGATTGAGCTGGGTGCGGGCAACCAGACCGCTGTCGTTACAGGAACGAACAACACCGAGGAGACCATCTCCTTCGAGGTGGAGTGCGATTTCGCAGGGGGGGGCTTCTTGCCTTCTGGCTGCGCCACTGCTCCGGTGGATGTCGCACCCGGCGAGTCCATCAGCCAGTCGGCCATCTTTACCCCGAGTACCCGGCAAACCTACGAGGGCACGTTCCGCTTCCGCTACAACAGCGAGCTCGCCTACTTCATCGTCCGAGCCGAGGCCATCTAGGGCCCGTCCTTTGCGGGGGTTGGCCCCGGTGGAGCCCGGACGGAGCCTTGGAAGCCAAAGCTAGGGCTTAGCCGCTTCGCCCGGCGTGAAAGCGACCGCAGCGGCTCGTGTCCAGAGGAACGGACTCAGGCTGGCTCGTCGTGCCAGGCCTGCCCGAGTCCAGGCAGCTCGGCCAAGAGAGGAAAAGGGGCCTGCGGCATGCCTGCGAAGCGAAGCCGAAGGGACGAACCGAGAGCTCCGTAGCGATTTTTTCCGACCTGCAGAGAGACCGAGGAACCGCAGCCCTCAGGCTCGCCCCCCCCGCGGCCGAGCTCCAGGTGTAGGGAAGCGCAAAAGCGAAGCGGAGCCCCAGGATCTGGAGGGGCAGCGAGCACCAGGAAGGCCTGTTCGCTGCCCGCAGCCAAGCGGCAGATTCGGTTCCAATCGCCTCCGCGCCCGCCCTTCCCCGTCCAATCCAGGACCACCAAGGAGAAGGCCCGCCAGCGCAGGAGGACATCGGCACACCGCAGGGCCTGCTCGCTGTCCTCGGCCCGCACCTGGAGAAGTCGCTCCACGTCGACTCGGGCGTGGGCCGCAGAGGGCGTCGAAAAACCGCCGGTGTGGACCCAGGCCGCCCAGTCCCCCCGCCGCGTGCAGGGCGCGAGGAAGGACAGGGCCAAGCTGGTCTTGCCCGAGGATGGAGCACCGGAGAACAGGCTCATGGCCCCCCGAGGCAAGCCCCCGGGCAGCAGGGCATCCACCGAAGCGATCCCGCTCTCGAGGACCCCGCACAGGGGCTCGTCTAGGGTGCTGGTGCCGGGGAAGCGTTTCCCCAGCTCCTCGCGCAGGGCCGCAAGCACTTCACCTCGACTTTGGAGCGCAGCCTCCATGAGGCTGAACATACATTCAGGTGACGGCTCAAAACAAGGAAAAGAGGCGCTATTTCTCCGCCTGCTTCCGCACGTAGAGGATGTAGCGCTTGAGCGAGGACTCGGTCAACTCGTCTTCCACCCACTCTGGGATGCGCCGGCCAGTCTGCAGGCTCGTCTGGTAGAGGAAGCGCACCTTGCCACCCGGCCCAGGCCAAAGGGAGAACGAGCCCACAGTCGACTTGATGCCGTTCTCCTTCTTGTCGTCCAAGATCCAGACCAAGTAGTCCCGGTCCAAGAAGAGGTCGTG
>CAZQTQ010000550.1:0-2728 GCA_964596025.1 uncultured Rickettsiales bacterium | reverse complement strand
TCCGAGGCTTCAGTAGGGGTGATTGACTAGTCAGTCAACTAGGGGGCGCTAGCGTAGCGATGCACATCAGCAAGGGCAAGAGTCCAAAGGAAGGAAGCGAAGAGGGGAGGCCTCAACGACCAGCAGAGTCGTCGTCGTCGCCCGCAGAGTCGTCGTCGTCGCCCGCCGAGTCGTCGTCGTCGCCGATGCCGGGGACGATGTAGAGGAAGCTGAGCCCCGAAGCGCTCCCGTGGCTGTTGGTCAGCTGCAGCCCCGCCTCACCGGTTTGCTGGGACGGAGGTGTCGCGAAGCTGACCCACTGCTCGCAGGCCTCGGGCGGCATCCACTCTTCCGTAACCGTATCCACCCAGCCCAACTCCCCGCGGCAAACCCGGTCGCACTCCCCACACCAGGTCGCCGTGACCGCGCAGTCGTCGCACGACGAGCAGCCGTCCCCCCGGAAGACGCCGGTGACCAAAGCCTCCTGACCCCCGACATGGACCCGAACATCCCGCTCGCCAAACTCAGTCGCAACAAAGAGACCGCGGAGTACCACATCGGTGCCACCCTCGACCGGACCCTCGACCGGCTCCAAGCTGTCGAGGACCGGATTGCAGACCGTCACCGGCGGGACCACCTCGTTCCCCTCGCAGGCCAGACTCACCACGAGTACGCCCAGTCCCAGGCCCAGGCACATCCAGCCCTTGGCCGCCAGGCCCCCTTGGAACCACGCCCGGGTCGCTCGCCGCATCCTAAAATTCTCCGCTGAGGAAGTCTGCCGCATCCACCTGGTCCGTCGTTGGGGCATAGCGGGTCGGTTCAGTCCCCTTGATGAACGGCACCCGCTGCGCCGGCTCTCCGTCTCGCGCCAAGAGACCGGTCAGGCTATCGATCCCGACGAACTCGATCTCTTCCGGCTTCTCGTAGCCGCTCGGTTCCCAGCGTTCAAGCACTGGCCTCATGTAATCCATCCAGATCGGAAGCGCCAGCTCCCCGCCGTATTGGGCCTTGCCCATGGTCTGGAATTCGTCCAGGCCCACCCACACCCCGGTCAACACCTCCGGTGTGTAGCCGATGAACCACGCGTCACGGAACTGGTTCGTAGTCCCCGTCTTGCCCGCGAGCGGCACGCCCAGCTCCTTGGCCTTTTGTGCCGTACCCGCCCGAACGACGTCGTGCATGAGGTTGACGATAATGTAGGCGTTCTCTTCGGAGAGTGCCTCCTCTTCGAGCGCCCCCTCCTCAGTCCGCTCGAGTACCTTGCCGTGCCGGTCCTTGACCTCCCGAATGTACAGAGGCTCCCGGCGATCGCCGAGGCTGGGGAAGACGCTGTAGGCCCGCAGCATCTCGTGCATTGTCAGCGCCGAGGCCCCCAAACCCATGGCGAGGTTCTCTTCCAGCGCTGTGTCGAAGCCAAAGCGCTTCATGTACTCCAGGGTGTACTTGATGCCGAGCCGGTTGAGGATCTTCAGCGTGACGATGTTCCGGCTGAGGATGAGGCCACGGCGGAAGGTCGTGTCGCCCAGGTACTTCCCCCCGGAGTTGCCCGGCTTCCACAGCTCGCCCTCCTTGCCGCTCAACTCCTCGACAATGGGCGAGTCCACGAGAATAGAGCTGAGGTTGAAGATCCGGTCTTCGGGCCGAATCGGCGCGCCCTTCTTCCGCTTCTTCGCCTTCTTCGGATCGACGAAGTCCAGGGCTGCCGAGTAGACCAGCGGCTTAAAGGTGGAGCCCACCTGGCGCTTGGCCTGCACGGCCCGGTTGAACTCGGATCCCTTGTAGGAGGAGCCCCCGACCATCGCAAGGACAGCACCATCGGACAGCCGCATGCTCAAGAGCGCGGCCTCGGGCGCAGGGGCCTGCTCCATGGCCAAGCGCGGCATCACAAAGGAGCCGTCATAGTCCTTGGGCAGGGTCTTCTTCCACTCTTCCTCCGCCTTGACCACGCGCACATCGATGAGATCGCCCTCGGCGACCATGTCGTCCAATCGGCGGCAGTTGAAGTAGCGCCAGTCGACGTCAGGCTTGATGTTGTGGCACCAGGAGAACTCCTTGACCGGCAGGACCCCGCGCACCGAACCCATATCGACCAGAGCCCAAGTCTTGTCGACCCGTACCACGACCCCCCGGGTCAGTTCCCCTTCCATAGGGGCGGGAATCAGCGCGGGCTCGACAGCCCCCTCAGGCAGCTCGAAGGCTGGATCGTAGGTGCGGAGCGTCACTGTGCGCTCCCGGTCGATCGCGATGATCTCCTCGGTGCGTTGAGCCTCATTCTCGAGCTTCTTCACCGCACCCCGGTAACCAATCCGCTTGTCGGCAAAGCGGACCCCCTTGCCGACCGCCTCGTTTGCGACCCTCTGCAGTTCCACATCCAGGGGAATCTCGACCTGCAGACCGCCGGTATAGGTGGCCTCATGGCCGTAGGTCTTCAAGAGGTAGCGACGCACGTGCTCGACGTAAAAGGGCGCGATGTCGAGGTTGCGGTCCCGCTTCTTCGAGAAGACGAGGTCGGTCTTGTAGGCCTCTTCGGCCTCTTCTTCGGTGATGTAGCCCCGCCGCGCCATCTGGCCCAATACGTAGCGCTGGCGGTCCTTGGCGGCCTGGAAGTTGCGGTTGGGACTGTACTTGGACGGCGCCTGGGGGAGGCCGGCGATGATGGCAGCCTCGGGGAGACTCAGCTGGCCGACCTCCTTGTCGAAGTAGAGTTTGGCCGCCGCTTGCACGCCGTAGGCCCCGTGTCCCAGAAAGA
>CAZQTQ010000549.1:0-2730 GCA_964596025.1 uncultured Rickettsiales bacterium | reverse complement strand
GTGGGGTGGGGTGAGGTGGCGGTGGGGGCTGGTAGGGGATTCCGAGACATCACTTTGCTTACCCTGGGGACCGGGGTCGGTACCGCCTTCTTGGTCGACGGTGCGGTGCTTCGGGGCGGCGCAGCGACTGGGGCTGAGGGGGGACACCTGGTACTCCATCCAAACGGTCGCCCCTGCGGCTGTGGGCGGCGGGGCTGTCTGGAGACCACCGTCAGCGGGCCAGGCCTGGCCCGGACGGCCGAACAGCTTGCGTCGGAGGCCGGCGCGCTCTGGCCAAGTGCCACGGCGGAAGAAGTGTTCCATGTGGCGAAGGGCCGGGGGAGTGTCTCCCAGATCGGACGCCAGGCCGTGGGCCAGTGGGTCGAGGATCTGGCTCGAGGACTTGCTGCCTTCTTGCACCTCTTCGGTTCCCAGCGGATCGTGCTCTGCGGCGGCCTGAGCCACGCCTTGCCCCGCTACCATGAAGCCCTGACGGAGGCCTTGGATCGCCACAGTCTTCCGGCCTGCCGGGCCCCCGATTTATCGATTGTCCAAGGGGTTCTGGGAAACCTCAGTGGAGCGGTCGGCGCCGCCGTCCTGGCCCGCGGCTGATCAACCGACCTTCCACACCTTGCAATTGGCCCTCGGGCCTGGGTAAATAGCGGCGGAAATCTGGGAAAGGACCGCAGCCTTTCGATGACGGCACAGTATCTTCCAGTCTTGCTTGCTGCCCTCGCTTCGGCCGGCTTCATGGCCGTGATGTTGGGACTGAACCATGTCCTGGGCCCAAAGCCGAAGGCCGAGTCCAGCCCCCCCGTCAAGCTGGAGCCCTTTGAGTGCGGCTCTCCCCCGCTCCAGCAGGACAACCGACGACGGGTTGCGGTGAAGTACTACCTCGTCGCCATCCTCTTTGTGATGTTCGACCTAGAGACGGTTCTTCTCTATCCCTGGGCCGTTCTGTACCGGCAGCTGGGTCTCTTCGGCTTGATCGAGGTGGTGATCTTCATGCTCTCTCTGGTCGTGGGACTGACCTACGTTTGGAGGAAGGGGGCTCTGGAATGGCGGTAGACAACCCGATTCCCCTGGGCAATCCAAAGGCCGAGGGCGCACCTCTGCCGCCGGGGTCCGAGATCCTCGGAGAGCACGGCCTCTCGGAGACTGTCTACACCTCGCGTTTAGACGCCGTGCTGGGGTGGGCTCGAAAGTTCTCGCTCTTTCAGTACCCCTTTGTGACGGCCTGTTGCGGCATGGAGTTCATGGCAGTTTCCGGCAATCACTACGACACCGATCGGTTCGGTGCGGCGCTTCCCCGATTTTCGCCACGCCAGAGCGACATGCTGATGGTCGTCGGCACGATCGTCCACAAGCAGGCGCCGGTCCTTCGGACGGTCTATGACCAAATGTGTGAGCCCAAGTGGGTCGTGGCCGTGGGTGCTTGTGCCGTCTCCGGAGGCTTCTATCAGAACTACACCTCGGTACCGGGCTGCGACAAGGTCATCCCAGTCGACGTCTACATTCCCGGATGTCCGCCCCGACCCGAGACCATCCTCGACGCCCTGCTGATGCTGCAAGACAAGATTCAGCATCAGCGCCATCCCATCCTGTAGCCGCGCCGGCTGTCCCGCCTCGAGCCCCTAGGAGTTCCATTGACCGAGACCCCTGACCATCCCGTCCTGCAGAAGGTGCTGGCCGCCTTGGGGAGCCAGGTGATCGGGAGTCACAGCTCATTGGGTGATGCGACCATTGGCGTCGAACCGCAGCTCCGACTCGAGATCGCCCGCCAGCTGCGGGACCTGGAGGAGCTCGCCTTTGACCTCCTGATGGACAACACCGTCGTCGATTGGATGGGCCGGGAGCCCCGCTTCGAGGTAGTCGACCACTTCTTCTCCACCCGCCACCACCACCGGCTCCGGGTGAAGTATGGGGTCACTGAGAACGCGTCTTCTCTGCCATCTCTTGCCCCTCTCTACGGATCCGCCATTTGGATGGAACGGGAGAGCTACGACATGTACGGCGTGGAGTTCGAGGGGCACCCCGACCTGCGGCGCATCCTGCTCTACCCGGAGTTCGAGGGCTTCCCGCTGCGCAAGGACTACGACAAGCAGGAAGCGCACCCGCTCTTCCAGGAGCGCTACGTCGGCGTTCGCGAGACTTCTGCCATCCGTCACCCCGGTCCCCGCGATCAGGATCCGCCCAAGTGAGCGTGCCTACTTCCAGAGAAGGAACGCCGTACACCGTCGGTGGCGACTTCGTCGATATTGGGGACGGGATTGTCGTCCACCGGATCACGCCTGACGGTGACGAGGAAGACAGGGGCTCGATTACGACGCTCAATGTCGGCCCGTCTCATCCGGCAATGCACGGGACGATCCGCATGGTGGTGGAGCTGGACGGCGAGACCATCGTCGGCTGTGATGTCATTCCCGGCTACCTGCACCGCGGCTTCGAGAAGGAGTGCGAGCACCACACCTACCACCAGGCGATCCCCTACACCGATCGGCTGAACTACTGCAGTCCGCTGATCAATAACTTCGCCTGGGTCGAAACGGTCGAGAAGCTCTTCGAGGTGGCGGTTCCTCGCCGCACGATGCTGATTCGGACCTACATGGCCGAGCTCAGCCGCATCACCGACCACCTGACCTGTGTGGGCGCGGCCCTGATGGAACTGGGTGCGATTACGCCGTTTCTCTACCTCATCGAGGTCAGGGACTGGCTCTGGGAGCACATCGCCAATGTCACCGGCGCGCGCCT
>CAZQTQ010000548.1:0-2730 GCA_964596025.1 uncultured Rickettsiales bacterium | reverse complement strand
CAGTTTCGACTTTTCATCCGTTCCTGCTGGTCTGATTGAGCCCGGGGGCCTGGAACTGGACTCGGCCACGGGCTTGCTCTACGGCTACGCCTGGAACCCAACGACCTCCGAGGAGTCTTTCGTCTCCATCGATCCGGCAAACGGTATGGTTTCGAACATTGGCTTGATTCCACAGGTCACGGGAGTTGTGCAGGGAGCGTCCACCTTTGGAGGGTCCGACTACTACACCCAGGGGTCTGATGCCCTGGGCAACACCTTCCTAGTCCATGCCTCGCTCGCGAGCGGCCTCAGTGTGACCTCGACCAGTTTCGACTTCTCATCCGCTCCTGCTGGTCTGACGGGGCCCAGTGGTCTGGAATGGGACTCGGCCACAGGCTTGCTGTACGGCTACGCCTGGAACCCAACGAGCTCCGAGGAGGCGTTTGTCTCCATCGATCCGGCGAACGGCATGGTCTCGAACATCGGCGCGATTCCGCAGATCACGGGAGTCACGCAGGGAGAGTCCACCTTCGGAGGGTCCTACTTCTACTTCAAGGGGTCCGATGGCTCGGGGGGGAATACCTTCCTGGTCGGTGTGCAGCTCCCGTGACTGGTTGCTAACGGGAGCCACCGCCCTGGAATCTCAGGTCCGTCAACAGGAATGAGCTACAGTCGCCAGTCGGCCGGTCCCTCGGCTCTCGCCGCGCCGCCTAGGAGGAAGTTCGATGACCCTTTGTCCCATCGCATTGGCCGCAAGTCGTAACAGGTGGCCCATGGTCAAGATGTGCCCCCTGAAGGGGGTTCTGGGTGACTTCGTGAAGGAAGAGCCGGCTCCCGAGGGGGCCGAGGGAGAGGAGCCGGCGGCAGCCGAGCAGGCGGCAGCTGAGGAGTAGAGGCCCTTCTGCCCCCAGCCCGACTTCGCCTCCGGTTCTTCTTGTCTCGGAAAAGGCCTTTGTCGGAGCTACCCGCCCAACTCTCGAGGCTTACGGCGCAGCGGGCAGCACGCAGTCCGAACAGCGCACGCTGCCGGGCTCGTCGCCGTCGATCAGCTCGCCCAGCCAGTCGACCAGCAGCATGCCCTCGGTCTCGCGGCTGTAGAAGTTGTCGCGGGTGATGATGCAGTGCTGCTCGCCGTCAGCGAGGTAGGCGCAGAAGTTGTCGGACTGGCTCTCGATCCTGCCGATGGACTCGAGCATCAGGGTCGACCACTCGTCGGCGTTGCCGCCGCCCATCACGTCGTAGTAGTAGACCTGGGTGCTGTCCAGGATGGTGTTGTACTGGCTCATCTTGTGGCCCGGGTTGGCATTGGCGATGCCCACGTAGAGGTCGGCCAGCTCGGTGTCGAGGATCTCGTTGGTCGACGGATCCAGCGACGGGATCCAGCTGGGAAACACCTGCTCCGCCTGCCAGATCGGGAAGCTGTCGGCGAAGAACGACTGGGTGATCACCCCCGCCCCCGAGTCGCCAAACTGCACAATGCGGCTGTCGGGGTAGTGCTGCATGAGGTAGGAGGACCACAGCGCCGAGCCATAAGAGCCCGCCGAGCATCCGGTAACGAAGATCTTCTCCGGTCCGCGGAAGTTGGAGTAGACCCAGTCCAGCACTGCCTGGCTGTTGACCGCACCCTTGTGCTCTATGACGAATCCGTTGGCGCCCGTTCCATATAGGTAGGACGAGTTGCCCCAGTGCACGTCGCCGGTGCAGTAGGGGATCACCACGTGCCACCAGTCCTTGAAGGGGTTGGCCTCGTTGTCTCGGTCGTAAATGCCTGCGTAGGCGTCGTCTTCGATGGCCTCCCGGATCGGGTCGACGCTGTCCTCGAAGATGGCGTCGGCCACCGAGCAGGTCAAGTCATTCCAGCAGGCCCCGCCACCGAAGAAGTCGATGACCAGCTTGTTGACCGTGCCCGGGTGTACCCAATAGGAGAAGGGCGTGTCCCTTGCGCACATCGTCTCGCCGCCGGGGGAGAACTCGTTCCAGCCCTCGTGGTCCAGTTCGGGATTCCAGGGGACTGGCGGCTCAGGCTCGCCGCCGTCCGAAGAACAGCCGGTCAGGACGAGGATGAGCGCAAGAGTTAGTAGACGAAACATGGGCACTCCGATCGGGACTCCGATCCAGCGGCCTTCCAGACGTCCCGATGACCTCCAGACGGCAAGCCTAGCGCAGGGAGGGAGGACATTGGGGGTGTCCCAGTCCACGTTGGCACATACTCCCCTCAGAATCGTGCCCCACACCAGCGAACCCAGGCCGCCTACCAGGCCATGTTGTCATCATGGGCTTTGTCGGACCGATACGCCGTGAAGCGTGTCCGTTGTCTGACCCGAGGTCTCACTCGCAGTAGGTTGTTTCGTCGTCAGCGATGCCACTGCAGCCGCTTCAGCCATTGGCGCGTGGCGCAGACTCAGCGTTATGGCGAGGCTGAGGCCCCGTAGATGCGGGCCATGTCGGGCTTCTCGGTGCAGTAGTAGTGCACCCAGAGCAGCGCCCAGTTGGCGAGGCTCGCAACCAGGGCTGACCTCGAGTCCCACCAGAACACGGAGACGAGCAGAACCGAGGGCGCGAACGTGTACATGGCGTTGGGGGTCAGGCGGTGGAGACCTCGGCGTACGAAGCCCATGTCGATGCAGCGCTGGGGCTCCCAGTGGTCGAGGCCAAAGGCTCGCTGCATCCCGAAGGTCAGCTTCACGCTGGCCATGAGCGTTGCGAACAGCAGGAGAGAGGCACCGGCGACCGGAGCTTGCAGGGCCTGGG
>CAZQTQ010000547.1:0-2733 GCA_964596025.1 uncultured Rickettsiales bacterium | reverse complement strand
GAAGACCTCCTGCGTCTCTTGTTTAAGTTTCTTAAGGCTGAGAAGAAGCGTGCAGCAGTGCGGTCTCGGGAAGAACTCCGATCCACGCATAAATCTCTTGATCTGGTGAAACGGGCTCAGCTGGAGGCGGCAAGCCTCCAGGCCGGGCGACGGGCGTGACCCCACCAGGAGCCAAGCCGCCGCGGGGGATTCATGCCCGCGGCTGAGGGCTTCCCACCGAATCCGAGGGGTCGGAGTCACTGATGTGGGTGGACTCGGTGCCTGTCGGAGGGGAGGCCTCCTGTCCGGACTCCTCCTCGGTCGGAGGTCGCTCCGGCTTCCACCCGTGGAACACGGGTTCGGCGAAGGCTAGGCGCTCTGCCATCACCCTCATCGCTTCGGTGCTGATGTCCATGAGTGTGCAGGATCGGCCCAGACGGACCGCTGCCTCTCCGGTGGTGCCGCTGCCAGCGAAGAAGTCCAAGACCCGGTCGCCGGGCCGGCTGTGTACCTTCAGGAGCCGGTTCAGGATCCCGAGCGGCTTCTGGGTCGGGTACCCGGTCCGTTCCTTTCCGTTCGTCGGGACAATCGTGTGCCACCACACATCCGTCGGCGTCTTTCCTCGAGCCGCCTTCTCTTTGCCCACGAGTCCGGGGGCCATGTAGGGGATCCGGTCCATCTCCTCAAAGTTGAACGTATAGGAACCAGGGTCCTTCGCGTACCAGAGGATGTTGTCGTGCTTTGCCGACCACTTCTTCTTGCTCCGGCCGCCGTAGTCGTAGGCCCAGATGATCTCGTTGATGAAGCAGTCCCTACCGAAGACGTGGTCGAGCAAGACCTTGCAATAGTGGACCTCCCGGTAGTCGATGTGCAGGAAGAAGCTGCCCGTCGTCTTCAGCAACCGCTTCGCCTCGATCAGCCGCGGCTCCATGAACTCGAGGAAGTCGTCGAAGCTGTCGTCGAAGCTGGACGATCCGAGCCGAATCGTCCGATACCGCTCGCCCTGGAAACCGGTCCGGTCCCCCCCCTTAGGATCGCGCACGGTGCGGATGCGCGTCCGGGCCTGGGTCTTCCCGGTGTTGAACGGAGGATCGATGTAGATGAGGTCGAAGCTCTCCGCTTCCAGGTCTCGCAGTGCGGGCAGGTTGTCGCCGCAGTGCACATCGATGGACCCCAGGGCCATTGGTTCCGGGTTTGGGGGGATGGCAGTCATGAGGGGGTTTTACTTCACCTTCGGGGAACAAGCCATGCTCAGTCCGCGCCGCAAACAGGGCAGGGGAGTGGGACGGGGTCGACAGAAAGCGGTGTGGCTGCAGTGACTTTGGTCTGGGCCGCGTAGAGCGGTGGTTGGCGTGGTTCGGTAGGGGGCTGGGCTGAGGGTGTGGCCGGCCACTAGCCCTCGTCCGGGAGATCGATTTCGCCGCCGCAGATGGCGCTGAGGCGCTCGGAGTTCTGCAGGGCCATGTTGACGCTGGCGACTCGCCACAGTGGACTATCGGTGTCCAGGAAGTCGCTGTCGATCTCGGACCAGTTGCCAACGATGCGGAGTCTTTGGTGCTTTAGGTTGAAGAACACCTCCAGGCTGTAGGACTGCTCCAGGCTATGGGAGGAATTGCTGCCCTCGGTGGCCTCGGGAAGCCAGGACAGCACCATGAAGACGGGTACCTCCCACTCCTGGACCCCAAAGACCCCGTGGCGGAAGTGGGTGACAAGGCTGTAATCCATCGTGACAGCGAGGGAAGTCTCGGTCATGGAATTCAGCGTCATGAGAACCGAAGAACTGACTCCCTCCGCGTCGAAGGAGTCCGAAAATACATCGGCCAATTGGGTGGTGATCGGGGTGAATGTCATCGCTTCCGATGCATCCTCGAAATCGGTCCGGGACGTTTCGTAGCTCCGGCTGTAGCTGTCAAAGGTCGACAGTACGACGTCCTGGTCGGCCCGAACGGTTAGCTCCTCCGCCCGTTTCCAGGAACAGACCGAGGTCGACACCGACACGACGCCGTTGGCGAGGCTCAGATCACGACCGTCCTCTGGCAGGGGGAGTGCCGCCAAGTCATCGGGTTGGAGGTCATCGATCAGGAAGGGTTTCGCCCCATCGTCTGCCGTAGCCCCCTCGTTCTGCAGTTCGTAGCCTGAGTCGCCGTGCCAGTTCATCAGTCCCGTCAGTCCCGAACCCACCGTCGCATCGGAGCTGTAGAACTCACGAAGGAGGTAGCGAAGCGAGTCGCTGCCCCCCTCGGGCACCGGTGGCGAGTAGGTGTCATCGTCGCCCACCAGGCCTCCACTGTCGCCACCGCCTCCACCGCCACCTCCACCCCGCCCCCCACAACCACCGGTCGTGAGCGCGATCAGACCCAGGGCAAGGAGGAACGCTGGGGCGGCAAGCTTCATGGGCCCCAGTCTAACGGTTGGAGGCGAACCCGGCGGCGAGAGGTGGTCCGTCGGTACCTTGGCGGGGACGGACGCGTCTCTGCCTAGAGGACCGTGGATGCTTGGGCGCCCTCCCCTGAGTCTTTCTCGCCCCCTCCTCCCAAGTTCAGTACCCTGAGGAGGTAGCCGGGAGGGCGTCAGTGCCTCGTTTTGCGTTGTTGTTGGTTTGTCTCGTGCTCAGCGCCTGTGCGGTGGGTGGGGACGAGATCTACGATTTTGATGGGGACGGCTCTCCAGACTCCACCGACTGCGCTCCGACCGACGCTTCGATCTTCCCTACTGCCCTGGACGAAGCCGGAGACGATCACGATGCCAACTGCG
>CAZQTQ010000546.1:0-2751 GCA_964596025.1 uncultured Rickettsiales bacterium | reverse complement strand
TTCCCGCCGGGGCGTTCCTGCTTGGGGGGATACAGTCAGTTCGAAGAGTCGTCGTCGTCGCCGCCTCCGGTGGTGGTGACGCAGCCCCCAGCAACCCAGCCTACGTTGTAGGAATTGAGCAGCTCGACGTTGTTGCAAACTCGCGTATCTCCGGCGTCGTTGTAATCCGGGTTATCGAAGTCGACTGTGGCCTCGTCCGACGTTTCGGGATCGTAGTAACCACTGCCGGAATCGCATCCGTACGCATTTGATTCGGGCGAGCAAGCGCGACAATCCTCTAGGCCCTTGGATTCGCAGTCTGCGGCGGTAGTGCAACCAGCTGCCCACAGGCTCGTGACTGCCAGCAACGAAACGAACAAATACTTCATGTCTTTCTCCACCAGTGGGTGAGGGGTCGGCCAAGCAGTAGGTGCGGACCCTACCCCAGATTCTCAATGGTTCTCAATCGGGTAGTCACAGGCCTAGTTGCACCACTCCCAGGCCCCCTCTTCCGTGTCACTCAAGGGCTTGCGTCCGACAAAGCCACCCTCGAGGGGGTGCCAATGGGTGATGGTGTCTTCGCCTTCCTTCCAGCAGAGGTAGACCTTCTGGCCGTAGCGGAGGGCGGGGAAGTCGAGGAGGCCGGGCTCCAGCCCCTTGACGTCAACCCCAAGGGCGCTGAGCTCCTGGATGCGGGCGTTTATGGTCTCTTCGAGTTCCGTGATGCGGGCGGCAGGCCCAGGTTCGAGGTCATCTCCCGGCACCTCACTGTCGTGCAAGAGGTTGCGGCCTTCCTTCAGCATTTCCACCGCCTCGCGCAGGAGGTTCTGCGCTTCGGGCAGGGTCTGCATGGCCTCACGTGGGGTGAAGAAGCGGCCGCGCTGGGAGGAGAAGGTCGTCACGGAGAAGCGCCCCAGTGTGCGGGCGGCGCCACAATAGCGGAGGCGACCGGCGGCGCGAAGTGGCGAGCGAAAGAAGGTCGCCAGTCATGCCTGAAGCCCGGAGTGTTGGGGGGAGGTCACTCTGGACCGTGCCCCGCTCTGGGAGTAGCCTGGGCGGTCTGGGAGGCTTCTATGTACCGTCCGCTTCGTCCGCTCCTCGCCCTTGTCCTGGTCGCGCTCTTGAGCAACAGCGCGCACGCTCAGAACAGCGTCAGTTTTGCCAAGTTGGTGACGGCGAGCCCCTCGACGCACTTCCATGGGGTGGCCTACCGCTCCAGCAACGGCCGGATCTACACCACCGATTCCGAGCAGGGAAAGATGTATCGCTTCTCGGGCATGGACAGCGCAGCCAACGGCTCAACGGTCAGCTCCGATCACAGCTTCAACCTGGGGAGCGGGATCCAAGGAATCGCCTACCATCCAAGCACGAACTGGCTCTACATTGCCGAGGGCGGGACTGTTACCGCCTACGATGAGGGCGGCGTATCCGTCGAGAGTTTCCAGCCCTTCGGCGGAGACACGGTGGCCGATCTTACTCACGATGGGACGATACTCTACGCCGCGAAGGCGGCCTCCGCCGAAGTACGTGGCTTCCAGCGCACCGTGGGCTCTCCCTCCAGCCTCAGCCACCACAAGACCATCATCACCAACGGCATGACCCACTTTCACGGCGTCGACTACGACGACGACCAAGATCGCCTCTGGGGGACGGAGTGGGACGGACAGCAGATCCGCAGGTGGGACGACTTCATGAAGCGCGGAAACAACGCGTCGATGAGCCACTCGCTCAGCTTCTCGCCGGCCAACGGCAGGGGCACTTTGCAGGGCCTAGGCTTCGACCAAGTGAGTCGACTGGTCTACGTTTCAGCCGACAGCACGGTGATCCAGGTCTACGACGACAGCGGGAACCACATCGAGGACTGGACCGGTCACTACAACGCGACCTACGGGGTGGCGGCACACAGCAACATTGTCTACACCTGCTCTCAGGACTCTCAGGTGCGGCGCTACCAGCGCAACGGTACCGGCAGCTACACCCTTCTCAGTGCCTTTACGGTGGCCGGTTCCTACAACGGCAACAGCACCAAGACCTGTTCGTACGACGATGACCGAAATCTGATGTGGATCAAGTACGGCCAGACCGGGGGTTGGAAGGCCTACAACGCGACGACCGGCGCTCACGTCTCGGATTTGCCCTACGTCAGCGCGACGGGCACCGGGCACGACTGCGGCTTCGGCGGAAGCTTCGTCCTCGAGGCGACCGAGAGCACGAACCCAGACCGGGTCCACCTGTACAAGATCAACGAAGGAGCGACCTACACCCAGGTCTCGAGCTGGAACTTGCCCACGGGAAGCCACAACTGGCACTCGATAGCCTACGACGCCGACAACGACCTAATCTGGAACACTTGGTGGAATGGGGGCACCGCGACCGACTTCTATGCTGTCAGCCCGACGACCGGCGTGCTCCAGTACCAGTTCGACGACCTCCCCGGCGCCTGGGGACACGGCATGGACTACGCCAATGGACAACTCCTGCTGAGCACCGAGACCCTTAGCACCGACGCAATCCGCTACTTCGATGTCACGATCGATGACGACACCGACGACGATGGAATTGTGGACGGAAGCGACAACTGCGTCTCCGTAGCGAATCCTTACCAGGAGGATCTGGACAACGACAACATCGGTGATGTCTGCGACCCCGACGCGGACGGCGACGGCGACCCGGCGACCTCCGACTGCGACGACATGGACGCCTCGTTCAGCTCGTCAGCGACCGAGCTCTGCGACACCATCGACAACGACTGCGACGGCTCTCTGGTTGATG
>CAZQTQ010000545.1:0-2751 GCA_964596025.1 uncultured Rickettsiales bacterium | reverse complement strand
TGCCTGGGAGGTGGTTCATGTCGTTCATGTTTGGGTGCTGCAGCGCCAGCGTGCCGAGGCCGAGGGACCCGATCTCGCGCGCAGTGCGGTCGCAAATTGAATCCTGCGCCGAGATGACGAACAACGCGTCCGAAGTCCTCGACTACATCAAGAAGAATCGCGCCGCCATCTAGGCACCCCACAACCTCACCAAGAACGCGGAGACCATGGCCTTCTCGACCGGCAGCAGCAAGGGTCCTCAGTCGGATATCAACGTGACTCCGTTGGTAGACATCGTTCTCGTGCTGCTCATCATCTTCATGGTGATCACCCCGATGCTGCAGCGCGGCGCTGAAGTGAAGCTGCCGCCGGCGAAAAACTCCGAGAGCAAGGAAGACTCCGGCGAGGCCACGATCATCTCGGTCAAGGCGGACGGGACCGTCTACCTCGGCAGCGACCTCATCACGATCGACCTTCTGGAGCGGGAACTGCACGCCATACTCCACGCTGAGCCCTTCAAGTTCGTTCTCATCAAGGGCGACGCTCGGACCAAGTACGGCGACGTCCGCAAGGTCATGAAGGTCTGTGAGGCGGTGGGTGCCAAGTCCGTGGCCCTACAGACGGACGACGTCGCAGTCTCGCCGGACGACGCCAAAGACGGAGACAAGGGCTGATGGGCGCTGCAGTGGGCAAGAAGGGGCCGCAGGGGGACATCAACGTCACCCCCCTGGTCGACATCGTCCTCGTCCTGCTCATCATCTTCATGGTGATCACGCCGCTCTTGGCCAAGAACATTCCCGTCGAGGTCCCCGAGAAGAACGAGCAGGAGGAGCCGCCGGAGCAGATCAAGGATCAGCTCGTCCTCAAGCTCTTTTCCAACGGGCACATCGAACTCAACCGCACTCCGGTGACAGCCGAGGAGCTGGACCAACTGCTGCACGACAAGGTAGCGGCCGGCAAGGGCGCGGTGATGTTCTTCGAGGCGGACGCTGATGCAGTCTACGGGCAGGCCGTAGCCCTCATGGACCTGGCGCGAGGAGCCGGCATCGGCACACTGGGAATGATGACGCCGGATGAAGACGCCGACGGGGCCAGTGGCCTCGGCGAGGACGCCTATGCTGCGGCCTATAGTGGAGCCGACGCTGCGGGTGGTAACTCGACCGGCCAGCTGGCCTTAGGCACCCCCACCGTTCTCGGCGGCGCCAACATCCGCGAGGTCATGGGCGCCACCAACACCCTCTACTGGGACCTCTTGGCCTGCTACGAGGCGGGAGCGGCGGCCGGCCAGGCGCTGGAGGGGACCGTGATCTTGAAGGTCGGGATCGACGCAGCGGGGGCTGCCACCTCCGCCTCGATTCAGTCCAGCACCTTAGAGAGCCCTACCGCCGAGACCTGCCTCGTCGGCATCATCCAGCGGGCTACCTTCCCCGCCGACCACCCCGGAACGCTGAGCATTCCGCTCGGGTTCCGGCCAATCACCAAGGTCGAATAGGGCGCAGGCCGTAGGCACAGAGCCCGCCGGAGCCTAAGGGCAACTCAGGCTCAAGCAGGCGGAAACGTTCGCGAGAAGCCAACTGTAGCCAATCTTGGTCTCCATGAAGGTGCCATAGACCGTTCCGCCACTCCTGGGATGGCTACCCTCGGTCGTCCGGTAGCGGATGACCGTCAGCTGGTAGAGGCCGGTGTACATCCCCTGGAAGTCGCTCTGGCTCAGATTCAGGGTGCCGTTGTCGGGGACGTGACAGAGCAGACTGGCAGGCCAGGTCGTGGGGTTGTCGTTGTAGTAGTCGACAAAGTCCATCTGGACGATGACGGCATCTGACCCGCTCACCCACTGCACGACCCCGCCGTTGGCGTAGAGCCCCGACGTGTCGACTTCGTAGAACCAGCACATCGTCAGGCTGTCGACACAGGGCCCGGCGCTCATGTTCGGGTTGGTGACGTAGAGGGGGTCGGGGGAGTAGATGATGCCCGGGACATCGACAGCGCAGCCGTCGGGGTCCTGTCCGCCGTTCAGACCGTAAATCGCCGACGTGGGGATCTGGGCATCCGTGATCCCATCCGCGGAGTACGAGTTGTCCGCCGGATCCAGTTGGAAGGTGATGGGGGTCCCACCCGCCGACAGACTCACGGTGGAGCCAAGGCTGTAGTTGGGCCGATTCGACGAAGCAATCGTGGGCCCCAAGACACAGGTTCCCAGAGCCGGCAGGCTGCTAAACGGCGGCGCGAGGGCCGGAGTAAAGAACTCAGCCGTCGCCAACCCCTCCACCGCCGTTCCCAGGCCCTGGTGTTCCGAACGGACAACGCCGACAACCGCTACATCCTGCCCAGTGGCCCAGGTCTCGAACTCAAAGGTGATGTCGTCGCTACCGAAGCCGGGGACCTCCACGTCGATCTCCACGTTGCCTGGACTGCAGCCGGGCGGGGACAGCACGTGGATCTCGTCCTCGTTCTTGAAGAGGACCTCGGCCTCAACGCCGCCAAAGGTCACCGTGATGTCGTCGCTGTCGACCGACGAGAGGTCGCCGGAGTAGCTCAGCTCAATCTCGTCTCCCCCCTCTCCGCTGCCTTCGTCGGGATCGACGCCGGTGAGGGAGAAGGTGGCGGACGCGTCGTCATCGCCCGAAGCGTCGTCGTCGCCCGAGGCGTCGTCGTCGCCCGAGGCGTCGTCGTCGCCCGAAGCGTCGTCGTCGCCCGAATCGTCGTCGTCGCCCGAGGTGTCGTCGTCGTCCGAGGCATCGTCGTCATCCGAAGCGTCGTCGTCGTCGTCCG
>CAZQTQ010000544.1:0-2777 GCA_964596025.1 uncultured Rickettsiales bacterium | reverse complement strand
AGAAGTAGGCGTGCATGAGGCTGCGCCCCTCGAACACGCCGAACTCCAGGAAGTCGCCTCGAACCCCGTTGACGCACTGCAGCAACAGCGCCTTCTCGAGTACGTCCTCGCCGTGCAGGTGCTGGTGCAGGGCGCGGTGGTTCATCGCCGCCACGGAGTACCGCACACGCGGCGAGAGCAGCCAGTCCACAGCACTCTGCTTCAGCTTTTCGAGCATCGTCGGGCCCCAGTAGTGTTCCATGCCCTTAGCCGCGACGTTGCGGGCGGGCAGTGTCTACGGCTGGTCCTGGTCCAGGTCGACTTGGCGGCAGTCGCGCAGCACGAGGCGGGAGCTCGGCATCTCAGTGCCCTGACTGATGGCGCCGTCGGGGCCGACTTCGGCCACCGGAGGGCTGTAGTTTTCGACCCGCCCGGCGACAGCGGCTTCCTGGCGCACCAACTCGTCGGGCAGTTCGAAGTCGGGACAGAGCAGGTTGAATTCTCCCGACTGGATCGAGTCGCCCAGCTTCTCGCGGCGGACGGTGCCTTGGATCCACACCTCACTGCCGAGGGCGGTTCGTGCTTCCTCCGCGGTGCGGACCCGAGGAAGGGTGGTGTTGGACTGCATGGTAGTGCCCTCCGCTGCGGTCTCGGCTCCTTCGCTCGAGTCGGCTGGCTCAGGACTCGTGGCCTCCGGAGAGGCGGCGGGATCGGCGCCCGTAGCCGCGGGGTGAGGGGGCGTCGTGCTACAGCCCAGCGCCAAGAGAAGCGCTGCGCCAACCACCGACGGGACCGCCCTCAAGACGCCTCCACCCAGCTAGCACCCTCGAGCACGAGGGAGCTTCCCTCCATGCCGTGGCTCTGCTCGCCCTCCGGGCCGACCTCGGGGTCGGGCCCCAGCTTCTTGTACCGGAGCGTGCCGGTGACTTGCACCGACTTGCGGTCCCATGCCTCGTCCCACTCCCACAGGCCGTCGATGAACACCGAAGTTCGATCGGACAGGAGCACCATGGCGCCGGAGTGAGCATTCCGGGCGGTTCCCACCAGCACGAGGGCCTGGTCGAGCATTCCGGAGGGGTAGGAGTCGAAGGTCTGCACCGAATCAGCCCGCATACGCCATGGCCGCCAGGCCCGGGTCGTAGTTGTTGGAGGGCGCGATGCAGAAGATGACGCGGTCGAAGTCGACGTAGCCGGCGATGAACTTGCCCTTAGTGCTCTGCAGTACCTTCATGGGGTCGGTCAGGCGGCGTTTGTCCTTGTACTCCATATGATTCGCGTGCCAGAAACACTTGCTCGTTTCGTCCCAGAAGCCGTAGTCGAAGTTGACGTAGCTGGACTTCCGTCGCTGCCCGCCGTCGTCTTCTTCGCCCCACTTGGACTGGGCCCGGTACTTGTAGCCGGTCATGTCGACCTCGCCCGTCTCCGGATCGGGCTTGAAGGCGTCTTCATCCGGCTGTAGGCGCTCCTCCCAGTCATCGCTCTGGTTGGACCAGAAGAGCTTGGCGAACAGCACGTAGCGCGCATCGGGTACCTGGCCGCTAAATTCGGGGTTCTCAGCCATCCAGTCGAGGACCCTGTTCTTTTCGACCATCGCCTCCTGAGCCTTGTCGAAGTTGGCGTAGATGCCCTCGGCTCGATCCAGTGGGTTGCCTCCGCCAGACAGGTTCGTGGCGGTGATTCCGATGCAGCCGCGGTCGATGGTGGACCGCTCCGCCTTGGTCATCTTCCGCCCTTGCTCCTGCTCCCACATCTCGACGTATTGGTCCGGGGAGAAGCGGCGTTGCTTGCCGGGAGACTCGCCGAACTTCGGTTTGGGTTCGCTATCAGGGGCCTTCTCGTCGAGCGGTGTGCCGAGGAGTTGGACGGCCTTGGACTGAACCGAGCCCCCGCTCCCGCTCCCGCTCCCGCCGCCGGTACCCAGCAGTTCAACGGCTGATTGGCCCGAAGCTGCCTTTGCCGCCGCCTGCTCGGCTTGGACCTCGTATTGGTCGCCCTCTGTGCCCATTCCGCCCTTGAGCGAGACGCCTTGGGACTGTTGGACGGTGTGTGCCGCCTCGTGGGCAGCGAGCTGCACCGAAGGTGAGGAGTCCTTGAACGCGATCTTGTTGCCCATGGTGTAGGCCTGCGCACCGAGGGTGTCGCATGCGGCAGAAGCAGCTCCGCCGGTAAAGGTCTGCACCCCACTCATGTCGGTGCCGAAGCTCTTCTCGATGGTGGACTGGTGGGGGAGGGGCGAACCACCGCCCGTAAACCCCGAACTCGCGGTGGCGATTGGATCACTCGTGCTGCTGGCGTCGGACGTGCCGTGGAGTTGAAGAGAGGGCGTGGAACGGGGACTAGGTGCCGTGCGAGGCGAGCGGGCGGCCGCCTGGCCCGAAAATCCGCTATCCGCCAATGAGGGGCTGTCGGAAATGGGGCCGCCTGTCGCCACTGCCGCATCCGGCGGAAGCGACCTCAACTGCAGGTCTTCACCTACTGAGGGGGAGAGAGGAGCCTTTTGGGAACCGATTTGATTGTCGGACATCGCAAACCTCCGGGCCGGGGTTCATCCGGCGATGGGGGAGCCTCACCGGACCTAGGGTCACGGCTGACATCAGTAGCCAGTTTTGGCCCAACTTGACGCCGTTGGCAAGGGAAGACCCGCGCCCACCGACCACAATCTACTCCAAGAACCAACCGGTAGGAGCCCGATTGAGCTTGAAGGGGGGGCCCAGCCCCCAAACGCACGAAGGCCCCGGGGTTTGCCCGGGGCCTTCGTGGGTGTCTGGGTCGGTAGGGCTTAGTTCCAGATGTAGTCG
>CAZQTQ010000543.1:0-2830 GCA_964596025.1 uncultured Rickettsiales bacterium | reverse complement strand
CCTCAGCCGGAGCAGCCTCCTCAGCCGGAGCAGCCTCCTCAGCCGGAGCAGCCTCCTCAGCCGGAGCAGCCTCACTCTCTTCGGCGGCAGCCTCCTCAGCCGGAGCAGCCTCAGCCACTTCGGCAGCAGCCTCCTCAGCCGGAGCAGCCTCAGTCTCTTCGGCGGGAGCAGCCTCGGCCTTGGGCGCCTTGGGCGCCTTGGCCTTCTTCGCAGCCTTCTTCGCAGCCTTCTTCTTCGGTGCAGTCTTCTTCGCCTTTGGCTCGCAGGCTTCCTCGACCAACTCAATCAAGCTCATGGCCGCATTGTCACCGGGACGACGGCCAATCTTCGTGATGCGAGTGTAGCCACCCGGTCGGTCCTGGTATCGCTCGCTGTATTCCGAGAAGAGCTTCTGCAGCACATCTCGGTCCTGGACCCATCGCCGCGCTCGCCGCACTGCATGGACCCGCTTGGCCTTGAGAAGCCGGACCCGGTCCCCGTCAGCACCCTCAATCATGCTGGGCGGAACCCGTTTGCTTAGGGTGATGAGGCGCTCCACCACCTTCCGAAGTTCCTTGGCCTTGGCGTCGGTAGTCTTAATGCGACCGTGCTCCAGCAAGCTGGTGGCCATGTTTCGGTACATCGCCTTGCGATGCGAGGAGTTCCGACCCAACGGCCGGCGTGACTTGCGATGTCTCATCGAACTGAGAGCCCTTCTTTGGGGACGCTACTACTCTTGCTCGCGAATGCGCGGGAAGTTGTGCAGCTTCATGCCGAGGCTCAGGCCCATCTCGACCAGGATTTCCTTGACCTCATTCAGCGACTTACGTCCAAAGTTCTTGGTCTTGAGCAGGTCGGCGTCGGTCTTCTCGACTAGTTCGTAGATGTACTTGATGTTGGCGTTCTGCAGGCAATTGGCCGACCGGACGCTGAGTTCCAGCTCATCGACCGTCTTGAAGAGGTTGTCGTTCCACTCCTCTTCCGGCTCGTCCAACTCCTCGGGCGGCTCGTCCTCCTCATCAAAGTTGATGAAGATCTGAAGCTGTTCCTTGAGAATCTTCGCGGCGAAAGCCACGGCGTCACCGGGCAGCACCGTGCCGTCGGTCCAGAGCTCCAGCGAGAGCTTGTCGTAGTCGGTGCGCTGGCCGACACGGGCCGCAGACACGGTGTAGTTGACGCGCTGGATTGGGCTGAAGATTGCATCGACCGGGATGGTGCCGATCGGCGCCTCAGGATCCTTGTTCCGGTCGGCAGGAACGTAGCCCGCGCCCTTGGCAACGGTCAGCTCCATGCGAAGGTTGCCCTCGCCCGTCAGGCTGCAGATGTGGTGATCGGGGTTCACGATGACCGAATCGTTGGTGGCCTGAATGTCGGCCGCGGTGACGGTGATCTGCTTGCCCCGCTTCCCCTTCTTCTCGACGACGAAGGTCTGCGACTCGTAGGTCTCCATCCGGATCAGGACGCCCTTGAGGTTGAGGATGATGTCGGTGACGTCCTCAACCACACCGTCGACGGTGCTGAACTCGTGGAGTACCCCGTCGATCTTCACGGCGGTGATCGCCGTCCCTTGCAGGCTGCTCAGCAGCACGCGGCGCAGGGCGTTACCCAAGGTGATTCCGAAGCCCTTTTCCAGAGGCTTGGCAACGATCTTGGCGTAGCGTTCGGGCTCCCGACCCTCCTCCACTTGGATGGTGCGGGGACGGATGAGGCTGCGCCAGTTTCGGTAGTGCTCGGTCATGAGGTTCGCTTCCTTCGGGGGGGTCCCGGCTTGGAACACCCGCCCTATCGGGTTCACAGTGGGTGCGTTATGCGACCCACTGGGGTTTCTCTACGTCTTCAAAAGCCTGCGCGACCAATCCGCGGGGGCCAGGCCCCCTCCGGACTAGCGAGAGTACAGCTCGACGATCAAGTTCTCCTGGATGGGCATCGTCAGCTCAGCACGAACCGGGCTGCCGACGACCTTGCCGCTAAAGGCATCCTTGTCCAACTCCAACCAACTCATCTGGGGCCGGTTGATTGCCTGCTCTAGGCAGTCGACAATGCGCTGCACCTTCCGACTCTTCTCCCGGATGGTGACAACGTCGGTGGTCTTCATCTGGTAGGACGAGATGTCCACACGACGCCCGTTGACCTGAACGTGGCCGTGGTTCACGAATTGGCGAGCTTCCGCGCGGGTACCAGCAAACCCCAGCCGATATACGGTGTTGTCCAGTCGGTTCTCAAGCAAGAAGAGTAGGTTCTCACCGGTGTTGCCCTTCTGGCCCGCTGCCATCGTGAAGTAGCGCCGGAACTGCTTTTCGAGCAGACCGTAGACACGCTTCACCTTCTGCTTCTCCCGAAGCTGAAGACCGTATTCGGACACCCGCATCCGCCGCTGGCCGTGCTGGCCCGGGGGGTACTGGTTGCGGTCAAACGAGCACTTATCGGTAAAGCAACGATCCGCCTTCAGGTAGAGCTTCAAGCCCTCCCGACGGCAAAATCGACATACCGGACCAGTGTAACGAGCCATCTCTTGCTCCTGCCTCTAAACCCGCCGCCGCTTGGGGGGGCGGCAACCGTTGTGAGGAATGGGGGTAACATCTTTGATGTACGTCACCTTGAGTCCGGCGGTGCTCAGAGCTCGCAGCGCTGACTCGCGCCCGCTGCCCGGCCCCTTGACCATCACGGAGACCGTCTTGAGGCCGTGCTCCTGGGCCTTGCGCACCGCATCCTCCGCCACGAGCTGCGCGGCAAAGGGGGTGCTCTTCCGGGAGCCCTTGAAGCCCCGGACACCCGCGGACGACCAAGCCAGGGCGTTCCCATTGGTGTCGGTGAGGGTGACGATGGTGTTGTTGAAGGTAGCGTGGATGTG
>CAZQTQ010000542.1:0-2834 GCA_964596025.1 uncultured Rickettsiales bacterium | reverse complement strand
GGGCTTCTCGGGCGGCGTCGTGGACATCTTCTCCGCATTTGGCGACATGTTTACACCCCTCTTTGGTTTCGGGGGGGGTGGGCCAAGACGGCGACGTGGGGGACCAAGGCGGGGGAGCGATCTGCGCTACGACCTACCCTTGGACTTCAAGACGGCCCTCACCGGTAGCGCCGAGGAGATCTCCGTGCCGCGCCTCGAGCCCTGCGACACCTGCGAGGGCAGTGGCGGCGCGGCCGGGACTCAGCCCACGACCTGCAGCACCTGTGGGGGGCACGGCCAAGTCGTCCAGCAGCAAGCCTTCCTGCAGGTCCGAACCACCTGTCCTCACTGCGGCGGAGCAGGAACCTACTTCGAGCAGCCCTGCGCGGACTGCGAGGGACGCGGCCGACAGCAGACTGAGAGAGCCCTGACCGTCAACGTACCCAAGGGCGTAGACGACGGCATGCAGCTTCGGCTCGCGGGCGAGGGCGAGCCCGGGGCCCGCGGCGGACCGGCGGGCGATCTCTACGTCGTGCTGCACCTTCGACCCCATGAGACCTTCGAACGCCACGGCGACGACGTGGTCTGCCGGATCGAGCTGGGCTATCCCCTGGCCTCGCTAGGCGGCGAGATGACGGTTCCGACCCTGGAGGGCGATGCCGCCACGCTCAACGTCCCTGCCGGCACCCAAAACGGCGACCTGTTGCGCCTGATGGACAAGGGAACCCCCAATGTTCGGAGCGGCCGACGAGGCGACCAGGTCATGCAGGTTCTCATCCACACCCCCAAGAACCTGACCGATCGCCAGCGGGCGCTGCTGAAAGAATTGGCCGAGATCGAGGGCGCCAAGGTCCGCGACCAGGCTGGAGGGAGCCTTCGGAAATTCCTCTCGAAGATCACAGGAAACGAGGGATGAGCCAAAGAGCAGCCGCCGGGATGCTCTCGGCCCTCTTTGTCGCCCTCACAGTCCCGGCTCTGCCGGCCGCGGCGGCAAACGAAGACTCGGTTGAGGCCCGACTGCTTGTGCGAGGTAAGGCCCGCCGGGGCGAAGCTGTCCTCGTCCAGCTCGTCGTTCACTGGGCGGGGAGACCCGAACGGCACATCCCAGGAATCCCGAAGGTTGCGATCCCGCCCGGAGGCGCCCTGAAGCTCGGGGCGAGCCGCTCGCAGTTCACCGGGGACTCGACCTCTTGGACCCAGGACCTCCTCGTCTCCGTCCCCGACCGACCGCCGCCGTGGTCTATCGGGCCCGCCCGGGTCGTCTTGACTGAGCCCGACGGGAGCAAGAAGAAGATCGTGGCCCAGACGCTGCGTCTCGGTCCGACGAGGCGCTCGCAGAACCTCTTGGGCCAGGGGCTCGGAAACAGCACGGTCGTGGCGCTTCTGCTCGGCCTCCTTGGGCTGCGCATTCGAAGATTGCGCGGCGAAGAGCAGGCGAGCCTCCAGACGCTCCTGATGCAACAGACAAACGCAGCAGCGGCCTACTTGGAGGAGGGAGAGTGTGCCACCTCGGCCGAGGCCCTCGACGCGGCCTTGGCGCTTCGCCTGGCCCTCGACCGCTACGACGTGCAGAATGGCTCGGTTCCTCGGTCTGAGGATTTGGGACGACGGGCGGATGCCTTGAAATTCGGGGGGGAAGAACCCGAGCCCCTGGCGTGTCAAGAGGACTTGAAAAGCCTCGTGCGCGCGGGACGGCTGTGGGCGAACACGGCGCCAGGCCCAAGTTGGAAGCGTGGAGAGACGAAATGAGTGAAGCAGCATTTGACCTGGACACCGTCCGCCAAGAGCTGAGCGAAGTCAGCGAGTACTTCGTGGCCCTACGGCAAGAGGTGGGACGGGTCGTCGTCGGCCAGAGTTCGATGGTCGAGAGCATCCTCGTGGCCTTGCTGGCCGACGGACACATCCTCTTAGAAGGAGTCCCTGGCCTAGCCAAGACCACCGCAGTCAAAGCGGTCGCTGACGCCGTCGACACCAGCTTCCACCGAATCTCCTTTACTCCGGACCTCCTCCCCGCCGACGTCCTGGGCACTCAGATCTACGACCCCAAGACCGGGCAGTTCTCGATCAAGAAGGGGCCGGTCTTCACCAACATCCTCCTCGCCGACGAGATCAACCGTGCGCCGGCCAAAGTCCAGTCGGCCCTGCTCGAAGCCATGCAGGAACGCCAGGTGACAATCGGAGACACCGAGTTCGCTCTCCCTCGGCCGTTTCTCGTCCTGGCCACTCAGAACCCCCTCGAGCAAGAAGGCACCTACCCCCTGCCGGAAGCGCAGATCGATCGCTTCATGCTGAAGATCCGAGTCGGATACCCCACTCGAGACGAGGAAAAGGAGATCCTGCGGCGCTCGATCGCCGGTTTCCCGGAGCTGAACGCCGTGATCAAGCCCGCCGACTTGGAGAAGGCTCGGGAGGTGGCCCGGCGCATTCGCTTCGACGACAAGTTGGTCGACTACATCCTCGACCTGGTGGCGGCAACGCGTGATCCCCTGGCGGCCGGCATCCAGGATCTTAAGGACCTTCTCGACTTCGGCGGCTCCCCCAGAGCGACGATTGCCCTCCAGCGGGCGGCTCAGGCCCACGCCTTCCTGGCCGGGCGTGCCTACGTCAACTCGGACGACATCAAGACCATGGCGCCGGACGTCCTGCGCCACCGCCTCATCCTCAGCTACGAGGCCGAAGCCGAGCAGGTGGACAGCGACGAGGTCATTGGGCGCATTCTCTCAACCGTCCCCGTCCCTTAGTTTCCACCCTTCCTTCCCGGGACGTCCATGCCCGCAGCCCTCCTGGGTCCCCTGCTCCTCGCCTTGGCCGGCGCTGCCGCAGCAGTGGTCGTTGGTTGGCGCTTGGCGGCCTGG
>CAZQTQ010000541.1:0-2843 GCA_964596025.1 uncultured Rickettsiales bacterium | reverse complement strand
GATCTCCCGAAACGAGAATCTACTCAACCTGAACCTCGAGGCGGAGATTGGTCGGTGGCGTGCCTTCGCCGATCTCGACTTCGTAATCTTCGGCCGGCAAAACGACTACGAGGGTTTGGCCCTGCTCTCGGATCGGACCGAGATCGTCCCTTACCGTCTGGAGTTCCACTCCGCGACCATTGAAGCCACGGACCTGATCCTCCCTGGACTTGACCTGCGGGTGGGCCAGCAGCGCGTGCAGTGGGGCGTCGGGGACCAGTTCAATCCCACCAATACCCTCAACGCGAACGACCTCGAGGATCCGCTGCTCTTTGGTGAGCAGATGGGCAACCTTATGGTCAAGGTGGACTATACGATCGCTGGACTGTGGACCTTCTCGGGGGTCGTTGTGCCCCTGTTCCGGCCCGCCCTCTTGCCTCGTAGTGGTGAGTTGGCCATAGCAGCGGTGGATCGCCTGCCCTTTACCGATCCGGAATTTCGCTACCAAATACACTCCGAAAAGGCCCTGAGCCAGGAATTGCTCGGTTTCCCGACAACGGTCTCCCGGATTCGGGTCGATCAACCCGAGCCCAGCTTCGACAACATCCAGTTCGCGTTTCGCGCCGGTGGTCTGCTCTTCAACCAGGACATCGCCTTTAGCTACTACCGGGGACGGGTCGACATCCCGCAGCCCATTCTCAACAACAACACCTTGGACGAAACTCCGGCGTGTGAAGACGACCCGGAGGCTCCCTTCCCCCGTACTGCTGAGATCGGTGAGGACGAGAACTGCATCGACGGGCGGATCCTGTCCGAGGTCACGCTCGGCTACCCCCGCATCCATGTCATTGGTCTGAATCTTGCCGGAGAAATTCCAGGGATCGGAATTGGCTACCGCTTGGAGATCGGGGTCACGATCCCTGATCGGACGACATCCCGCACCATCAAGCCGCTCCTGAGCATCGACCCCACCCCGCCGGGGGAGTACGACTACGATGCCGACGGGGTGGCCGGCGGCGACCCGCCCGAAGTGGTCCCGGAGACGCCGTTCGCGAAGTGGACCCTGGGTCTCGATTACAGCTTTGGTCCCCACCTGTACCTCAACGTTCAGTGGGTCCACGGCATGGTCGACGAATTTGGTGCTGGCGACTGGCTGACGGGCGGGTCCTGGAAGGTGCGCCAGGGCACGGTCGATGCTCCGACTGCCATCCAGGCCGATGACAGCCCCAGCATCTTCAACTGTGCTCTGGCCGACGAGGCACGCCGCTGTCCTACCGAAGTGCTGCGACCTAGCCTCGCCGACTACCTCGTCGTGGGTCTCGACTTCCGTTTCGCGCGGCAGGCGGCCCTGATTCGACTCTTCTCCATCGTCGAGCTCAGCGGCTACCGCACCGATTCGTGGGACGAAGCGACCCAACAGCGGGTGACCCGCTTTCACGGGCCGTTCACCGAGGAGGGTTTCTCCGCCATCCTCTACCCCGAGTTCCGATTCAACTTCGGCAACGGGCTGGAGTGGCATGTCGGCGCGCTGATCACGCTCGGCCAGGACTTCAGCAGGTTCGGTGATCCCGCGACCGGCGGCTCGCAGATTTTCACCCGTGCCCGCTTCAGCTTCTAGAGTCGGTCCTCCAAGCTGATAGCTTCCTGCGTGTTAGGCTTCGCGTCCTGACCCCCTGCACTACCTAAGGAATGGCCATGTTCTCTCGTGTTCGTATGCTCTCTTGGATTATCGGGATCACCCCGCTTCTAGTCGCGCCAGGCCTGGCTCTCGCGCAGTCATCGGTTCCGGATGCCAGCGAACACGCCGGAAAGCCTGTGCCCGACCGCGCCCCCGACAAGGTCATCGACGGGGACCTGAGCAAGGGCAAGGCGATCTCCCTGTCCTGGGCCCAGGGCAGCGGCACCGGATGCTGGACGGCGACCGAGGACATCAACTGGAACGGAAATCACGTCCACCACGTCGACCTCTATGGGCCGAAGATGGACCTGGTCTTCCGCGTGACCCCGGCGCCCGATGTCGACGTCAGCCTCTACGCGTTGCGTGTCGGCGAGAAGGACAAGAACCTTCCTCCCGAGATCAGTCGTGCCTCTTGCTCCGTGTCCTACGACAAGGTCAAGGACAAGAACCCCGGCGTGTCCGAGGCGGTGGCGATGCGGGCCCCCAACCGATACCGCGTGATCATCGGCGTCGCCGGCGCCAACGGGGCGAAGTCGGGCAAGTACAAGCTCGAGGTCTGGGACAACTCCGGGAAGTAGCCGACTGCGCCCGAGGTCCAGGCCGCCGCCCTAGCCTCCTAGCTGAATCAGGGGTTCCGGCTTTCGGAAGCGGGCGAAGAAGTCGTTTCCCTTGTCGTCGACAACGACAAAGGCTGGGAAGCGCTCGACCTCAATCCGGTAGACCGCCTCCATGCCCAGCTCTGGATAGTCCACGACCTCCACCTTAGAGATGCAGTCTCGTCCCAGGCGGGCTGCTGGGCCTCCGGCCGAGCCCAGGTAGAAGCCCCCGTTGGCCTGGCACGAATCAGTCACTTCCTGGCCGCGGTTGCCCTTGGCCAACATGATCAGGGACCCGCCTTTCGGTTGAAACAGGGGCACGTAGGAGTCCATACGCTGAGCGGTTGTGGGCCCAAAGGAGCCCGAGGCGTGGCCCTGGGGAGTCTTGGCTGGACCCGCGTAGTAGACCGGGTGTTGGGTGAAGTAGTCAGGGAGAGACCCCGTGCGTTCCAGGACCTCCCTAATCTTGGCGTGAGCGATGTCCCTCGCGACAATCAACGGTCCGTTCAGGTGCACTACATCACCGATCTTCCGTTGGCTCAGGGCGGCCCGGATCGCGTCCATCGGTTGGTTGAGATCGATCTCCACGG
>CAZQTQ010000540.1:0-2855 GCA_964596025.1 uncultured Rickettsiales bacterium | reverse complement strand
TGCTCGCCAAGGTCAACGGCGCCCGCATCGTGAACGACATTTCTCTCGAAGACCGGACCGGCCCCGGCCGCAGCGATGCGGGTCGGCAGGCGGCGGGCGTTCGCACGAACCAACGTGTGGGCGGATCAGGTCGAATCGATCGACCCGCTCGGGCCGAGCGACCCGCCCCGCCTCGTCGCCGCCGACCCCCCGCCCGGGCCGTCTTCCTCCTCTTGTTGGGCTTCGCGCTCCCGCTGCTCCTAGCTACCGCAGCCCCGGCCCTGTCCGGGGCCTCGGTGGTTCTGGCCGCCGATGGATTGGAGATCGGCTCGGGCGTCGACGGAGCTGACGCGGCATTCCGCATCGAGGTTGATGGTCAGGGCGGAGAGAAGAGCTCCAACGCCGTCCGCCTCCTCGTCCTGCTGACGCTTCTGGCCTTTGTGCCCGCCCTCGTCCTCAGCATGACCTCATTCACACGGCTGATCGTCGTCTTTTCCTTGATGCGGCAGGCCCTCGGGGTACAGCAGGCTCCGCCCAACCAGATCCTCATCGGCCTGGCCCTCTTTCTGACCTGGTTCATCATGGGTCCGACCTTCAACCAGGTGCACGACCGCGCAGTGGAGCCCTACTTCAACGGTGCCCTGACCGAGGCCCAGGCCGTCGACCGTGCCATGGGACCGATGCAGAACTTTATGCTGAAGAACACCCGCAAAGAGGATCTCGGACTCTTCCTCAAGCTGAACGGTAGCGACAAGCCCAAGAGCCGCGACGACCTGCCCGTCCGCGTACTTGTTCCCGCCTTCATCATCTCGGAGCTGAAGACCGCGTTTCAGATCGGCTTCCTGATCTACATGCCCTTCCTCGTCATCGACATCGTCGTGGCGACCGTCCTCTTGGCCATGGGCATGATGGTGTTGCCTCCGGTCGTCATCTCTCTGCCCTTCAAGCTTCTGCTGTTCGTCTTTGTGGATGGCTGGAATCTGCTCGTTGGGTCCATGGTCCAGTCCTTTGCCTGAGGAGGCTCGCCGTGAGCTCTGACTTCATTGTTGCCCTCTGCCAGGAGACGGTACGGACGACGATCTACCTCTCCGGTCCACTCTTGATGCTCTCCCTCATCGTGGGTCTGGCGATCTCTATCATCCAGGCCGCAACCCAGATTCAGGAGATGACCCTGGTCTTCGTCCCGAAGATGATGGCCGTCTTCGTGGCCCTGGTCCTCTTTGCCGCCTTCATGCTTGATGTAGCGGCCGGCTTCACCCTGATGATCTTCGATCTCGTCTCCCAAGCCTCTCTCTAGACGGGCTGGGACTTACAGGAAACCAGGAGTACCGGCATGGAGAGTTTGGAGATCGGCATCTTCGTCGGCCCCGCCCTCTATGCGGTGTTCTTTGCCTTCGCCCGGATCACGGCCTTGCTCGCTGCGATGCCCCTCATTGGGATGAGCAGTGTGCCGATCCCGGTTCGGGTCGCTCTGGGCGGGCTGACGGCCGTGGTCCTCGCTCCCCAGTTTGCCAACAGCGCCGATCTCAGCGACCTGGACGGCCTCCAGTTTGGCCTTCGCCTCGGGAACGAGATCCTCCTAGGCCTTGCTCTGGGCTTCGCGATCCAGGTTGTGCTTAGCGTCATCGACCTGGTCGGAACCTTCATCGGCCTGAACGCCGGTCTGGGCATGGCGACCCACTTCGACCCCATTCAGCAGGGCCAGGCCAACATCGTCACCAAGCTCATCCAGACGGCTGGATTCCTCGCCTTCTTCTCGCTGAACATGCACCACGAGGTCTTTCTCGGCCTCGCCGACTCGTTTGTGGTCGCGCCACCGGGGTCCGGCGTGGTGGCTGTTGTCGCAGGCCCAGGTATGTCCGAAACCTTGGGACGGCTCCTTGTCGATGCCACCCGCATCTCCTTCCCCGTCATCGGCATCGTCCTGGTGATGAACCTGACCTCCGCTCTCGTGACCCGGTTCGCCCAGCAGATGAACATCTACTTCTCTGTTGGACTCCCTCTGAACGCAGTCGCCGGCCTCATGGCCCTAGGGCTTGCTGTGCCGGCGCTTATTGGCGTGGTCTCTGCCGAGAGCGGTTCCATCCGGCACCTCCTAATCAACCTGGTGGGCTAAGGCATGTCGGACAAAGACAAGGGTCAGGACCCAACAGAAGAACCAACAGAAAAACGGCGGAAGGACTACCGGGACAAAGGTGAGGTAGCCCAGAGCCGCGATCTGTCTTCGGTCGGGGTTCTCCTCGCCCTCGGCCTCATCCTGGCTGTGTGGTGGGAGCCCATGACGGTGACCACCTTTGAGTTCGCCCGCGACATGCTGACCGAGGGCGTCGACAACCCGGACTACTTCGTTCGGGACCCCACCTACACCCTACGGTTGGTCGGCGTCGTCATCGCGAAGATCGTCGGGCCAGTCCTCGCTGTCGCCTGTGTCGCCGGTTTCTTGCTCGCAGTGGCTCAGGTCGGTCTGCATTGGTCCTGGCAGAGCATGAAGCCGGATCTCAAGAAGATGGACCCCCTGGAGGGGCTCAAGAGCAAGCTCTTCTCTCTTCGGGCCATCGCAGAGTGGCTCAAGGCCGTGCTCAAGCTCGTCATCGTCGGCGTGGTCGCCTACAAGCTCGGGCTGCGCTACATGCCCTTGCTCTCGGATGCCGCCTTTCTCGGCATGGACGGTTCCGCGGCCATCTTCGGCGGACTGGTGGCGCGACTGGTGGGCTACGTGTTGCTCGCCATGCTCGTCCTTGGCGTGGGCGACTACGCCTTCGCTAAGTGGCAGCTCAACAAGAAGATGATGATGACCAAGCAGGAGATCAAAGACGAGACCAAGGAGCAGGAAGGCGACCCCTGAGAAGCTGAAGAGGGAGGCCAAGATCCAGCTG
>CAZQTQ010000539.1:0-2870 GCA_964596025.1 uncultured Rickettsiales bacterium | reverse complement strand
GCGGGGGCCGGATTTGAACCGACGACCTTCGGGTTATGAGCCCGACGAGCTACCAAGCTGCTCCACCCCGCGTCATGTCGTGCCCTGGCCGCGCTGCGGCGCAAGGAGCCTGGAGTTAATAGGCGGCACAAGCAGCGCTGTCAACGGAGGCATGTGACCTTTTCTTTCCCCGTTGGTGGGCCATCCACCCTCACCCCTTGCCACCCTTCTCCGGCTCATCCAAACTGATTGACCAATCAATCAACTCTCGGCACGAGCCGCCGAATCGCTTCCCTGGACCTCTATGGACGTGCCCACAAACCCCGCATCCCTCCCCCCAAACTGGACCGACGAGCACACGATGTTCCGCAAGACGGCGCGAGACTTCGTCGAGAAAGAACTCGCACCACACTGCGAGGAGTGGGAGAAAAACAAGGGCTTCCCGAACTCGCTCTTCAAGCGCGTCGGCGAGATGGGCTTCTTGGGCCTCGGCGTACCCGAGGAGTACGGCGGCATGGGCCTGGATTTTTGGTTCTCCGTCATCTGGCTCGAAGAGCTCGTCCGCTCCCGCTGCGCCGGCGTGAACATGGCGCTTGCGGTCCAATCGGACATGGCCACACCCGTCATCGGGGCGATCGGCACCCCCGAGCAGAAGCAGGAGTTTCTCGCCCCTGCCGCAGCGGGAGAGAAGATCGCAGCCCTCGGCATCACCGAGCCCGGGGTCGGATCGGACGTCGCCAACCTCAGTACAACCGCAGTCAGAGACGGCGACGACTACGTCATCAACGGGGCCAAGACCTTCATCACCAATGGTAGCCGTGCCGACTTCATCACCCTCGCCGTCCGTACCGGCGACCCCGGCTTTGGCGGGGTCTCACTGATCCTCTTCCCCACCGATACCAAGGGCTTCTCGGTGGGACGTCTCCTGGAGAAGGTCGGCAACCACAGCTCCGACACCGCCGAATTGGCCTTCGAGAACTGCCGCATCCCCGCCCGCTACCTGCTCGGCCAAGAGAACATGGGCTTCTACTACATCATGCAGAACTTCCAGGGGGAGCGGCTCGTGGCCGCCATCATGGCCATGGCCGGCATGCAGCTGCTCTGGGACGAGGCAGTCGACTACGGACGCCAGCGCGAAGCCTTCGGGCGCCCCATCCTCAAGTTCCAGGTGTGGCGCCACAAGCTCGTCGACCACCTGACCTCGATCGAGGCCGCCCGACGCCTCACCTACCACGCATGTGACCTCTTCGACCGCGACGTCCCCTCCGTCGAAGCCATCTCCATGGCCAAGCTCTTCACCTGCGACCTCGCACAGCGCGTCGTCTACGACCTGCAGCAGTTCTACGGGGGATACGGCTACATGGAGGAGTACCACATCGCCCGCGCCTTCCGGGACCTGAGGCTCTTGACCATCGGCGGTGGCACCTCGGAGATCATGAAGGAGATCGTGGCCAAGTGCCGTGGTCTGTAGCCGCAACATGCCCGGTTTTGCACTTGACCCATTGCCCTCCGGCGCGGGATGCTTGAGATCGGGGTATTGCGACCAAGTTCAACACTGTAGGTGCTCTTCGTGAAGCTCCGCGACGCCGTCGTCAACCTCGTCGAGGCGGCACCCGCCATCCGTGACGCAACCGCATCGGGCAACCTCAAGGTACTGTCCAACCTCCTAGGCCCCGCATTTCGCGGCTTGGTGCTCAAGCGCGGCAAAGCCGAACCCAACACCGTCATGCACGCCGAGGCTCCCGCCGCCTTTTCATGGGACTACCTCCGCGACAAACCCCAACTGGCCCGCCTCTACGAGGTCGCAAAGCGAGACCAGTGGAATGCTACGGAAGCACTCGACTGGGAGCAGGACGTCGATCCAGCCGATCCCAATCACCCAATGCTGCCCGAAGCATTCCTGCCCATGGCCGACCGCCCCGACTACCAGGGGCTCTCGCCCAAGCAGAAGGCGGAGCAGAACCGGTCAATCATGGCCTGGCTGCTCAGCCAGTTCCTCCACGGCGAACAAGGCGCCCTCTTTGCCGCAGCCCAAGTGACCAAGTCGGTCCCCTGGATGGACGCCAAGCTCTACGGCAGCACCCAGGTCGTCGACGAGGGCCGCCACATCGAGGTCTTCCACCGCTACCTCACCGAGAAACTGGAGAAACGCTACGACATCAACGACAACCTCTACGTCCTCATCGACGCACTCATGGGCGACGGCCGCTGGGACATGAAGTTTCTCAGCATGCAGATCATGATCGAAGGTTTGGCGTTGGGCGCCTTTGGGACCATCCGTGAAGCGACGAATGAACCCCTCCTCCAGAACATGCTCAAGTACGTCATCGGGGACGAGGCCCGACATGTGCAGTACGGCGTAGTCGCACTCAAAGAGTTCTATGGCCAAAAGGACTGCCTGAGCGAAAAGGAGCGAGTGGAGCGCCAAGACTGGGTCTTTGAGGTCACCCTCTTGATGCGCAATCGCTTCCTTGCACACGAGTTTTACGAGGAATTTTGGGCCCACGCCATGACCCGCCGGGAGTGGGACGAGATGTGCAGGAACTCCAACTTGATGAAGCTCTTCCGCAAGACGATGTTCAAGCGCATCATCCCCAACATCAAGCGGATCGGGCTCCTGCCCGACCGGCTCCGGCCCCGCTACGCCGAGCTGGGTCTCTTGGACTACGAGAGGGAAAAGGCTGCGCCGGAGCTGAGCCTCAGCGAGCTCCTTGGATCTGTGCCCGCGCCGGTTCCAGCCTAGACTCTGCCTCACCCCGCTCGAGCCGAGCCGCCAAGACACCCTCGGCTCCGTTTGACTGGGAGACGCGATCAGGGGCTGGGTGTTCTCTCTACCTTTCTCTCTACCTAGGAGACGCGATAAGGGGCTGGGTTTTCTCCCTACTTAAGTA
>CAZQTQ010000538.1:2598-2871 GCA_964596025.1 uncultured Rickettsiales bacterium | reverse complement strand
TCGACGCTCGTCGCCTTCGCCGACCTGCTCGACCTGAAAGCCTTCTACTACCATTCGGAAGAGGAGGAATTCCTGCCCGTCACCGAGTGGGACGATGAAGCGGACTGCGAGGAGAACGTGACGTTCATGCTCTTTACCCGGCGAAACGTCTGACCTGCGAAGCTGCGTCCCGATGAGCCAGCACGCAGTCGCTGCGGTCTCGCGTGGCTCGGGCGACAAGAAGACTGGGGTCCGGTCCTACACCAGAAGACCGGGAGTCTGATGCGACTTCAA
>CAZQTQ010000538.1:0-2588 GCA_964596025.1 uncultured Rickettsiales bacterium | reverse complement strand
AACACTCAACCCGCCGATGCGGGCGCTCTTGCGCTCCCCGCTACATGGCATCGCCAGCCGCAATCTCGCGCTGCTCAGCTATCGCGGGCGTAGAAGCGGGCGAACATTCGTGACACCCCTCAGCTACGTACGCGAGGGCACACTCGTGCGTTTCCTGTCGAGCCACAACACGCGATGGTGGACGAATTTCAGAGACGGACCGACGCCGGTCGAAGTCGAGATCGCAAGACAGACCCATTCGGGCGTCGCCCGAGTCTGGGATCAGGACAGTGAAACCCTGCGGCATGGAGTCAAGAGTTTCCTCACCGCGCTGCCCCGGGATGCGATGGTCTACGGCATCCGCCTCGATGCCGATCGAAAGCCCCGCGAGGCGGATCTGGCGAAGGCCGGGGACCACGTCGTCCTGGTCGAGGTCGAACTCCCAGCAGCCCGTTGAAGAACCCCCGGTTGACTGTGTTTCGGACGTGGCGAGGGGATGACGCGCGCTGCAGAAGGGCGCTGCGCCCAAAAGACCAGTCGAGACCTCGATCAGACCGCGCCCAGCGCTTCGGGTTCGTCGGCCTCGAGATGCGCCGTGCAGCCCAGCAACGAAACGTGATACTCGAGGGCCGAGACATCGCGCAGCCGGGGTTCGATCACCGTCAGCGCAGTATTGCGAAGGAACAGACTGCCGCCTTCGTCTCGATGTTCCTCGAGCGATGCGCCAGGCAGCAGGCAACGTTCGATCAAGGATCGGCAGAAGAGCCCATGGCTGATCACGACCAGGTGGCGAGGCTCCCGATTGTCCGCGTAGCGATCGATCCAATGACGCTCGACCTTCGCCCAGGCGCGATCGACACGTTCGTGAAAGACTCGCCAGCTCTCGCCTTCGGGCGGCCGGTAATCGGGGGCCATCATGTCGAAGTCGAGGTCGGCGTAAGCCGTTCCGCGAATCGCACCGAAACTCCGCTCTTCGAGATCTTTCTCTTCCAGGACCGGAAGTCCGCTGACGCGCTCGATCGCCGCAGCCGTCATGCGCGCGCGAGGCTGGGGACTGGTCCAGATCTCGAAGATCGGGCTCGAGGCCAGACGCCGAGCCAGGCGAGCGGCCTGATCCAGACCGTGTTCCGAGAGCGGCGTCTCGGGGACCTGGACGATGCGGTCGCGATTGCCGGCCGTCTCTCCGTGTCGAATCAGAAGGATCGCCATCAGACCGAGCAGCGTAGCGCGCAGCCGAGGCGTGGCGATCAGTGCACGGCGGCTGAGAGCGCTGACATCAAATGCGTCAGATACTTGGGCTCGACCAGCAGATGCGAATGCGCGGTCAGGGCCTCGTCGCGTACGTCGATCCGGAGTCGCGTCGAGAACACCAAGGTGTCCGAAGGCGCGTGGGTCCCCACGAGCATCGCCAGCTCGGACTCCTCCACAAGCCGCGCATCGCGGAACTCGCAGGGCGACCCGAGCACCTCGGAAAACCCGACCGTGATCCCCGACAGGAGCTCGTAGCCAAGGCCGACGACGGTTTCGATCGGGTCTTCGCTGCCCGCCAGCCGGGCCCAGAGAAGCGCCTCCTCGGGTTCCATCACGACGTTGAGCGAACCGGGTATCGCCCCGTCGATACGTCCCATCACGCCGGCGACGAGATCCTCCGTCAGCCACATGCCGGTCTCGTTGAAGTTGGCGAGGCTGGAGCAGCGGACTTCCAGAACCTCGATCTCGGTCTCGCAACCGCTGATGTCCGCCAGCCGGACCTCGCCCACCGCCGCCGCCTCGGCGAAGAAGCCGTGCAACGCGATCATCTGTTCCATGGAAATCTTGATTGGAGTCATCTTGGGCCTGTTCGTCTCCTTGGCTGATCAAGCTATCGTCCGTTTTCCCGGCAGAAGAAGGGGTTTCCCATCACATCGCAGCTTTTTTTTCCGCAGCAGCCTTCAACCCGCAATCGGCTCGCACCGCCGAGGCAATTTCCATGCGGGCCCGGGCGGAGTCGACGATGCGAATGATTCTCTCCAACGATGACGGAGTCGAGGCCGAAGGCCTGGCAGCCCTGCATCGAGTGCTGCTCGAGCGGTCGAATTGCCTGGTCGTCGCGCCGAGCGGTCCCCAGAGCGGCGTGGGCCATGCCGTAACGACAAGCGCGCCCATGCGCCTCGAAGAGCGCTCGCCCGGCCGCTTCGCACTGAGCGGCACACCGGCCGATTGCGCCCGAGTCGCCCTCGGTCGCCAGGCGGCCTTCGTCCGGGAGCGGCTCGGTGACGCCGCCGGGGTACCGGATCTCTGGCTGGTGTCGGGGATCAATCACGGCGCGAACCTCGGGGTCGATGTGTATGTCTCCGGCACCGCCGCAGCCGCCCGGGAAGCGGCCATCCTGGGTTTCCCCGCGATCGCCATCTCGCAGTACGTCGGTCGCCACCGGGTCCCCGATTGGCCCGCTACGGCCGACCGCGCGCGCTTCGTGCTGGAGAAGCTGCTGGCCAAGGCCCCGCGCCCGGGCAGCTTCTGGAACGTCAACCTGCCCCACCCGGCCGACGAGGGCTCCGACCACGAACTGGTCTTCTGCCCCCTGGATCCGAGCCCACACGCCTTCGACTTCGAACACCGTGACGGCC
>CAZQTQ010000537.1:0-2874 GCA_964596025.1 uncultured Rickettsiales bacterium | reverse complement strand
AGGAGCAACCATGGCCTACATCAAGACCGTCGCGGACGAAGATGCCACCGGAATCCTGGCCCGGCAGTACGAGGCAGCCCGAGGCCGCTCCGGCTCAGTGGCCGAGATCGTGCGTCTGCACAGCCTGGACCCCCAGTCGCTGCGTGCATCCATGCAGCTGTACCTGGCGACGACGGTGCGACCCGACTGCCCCCTGGGCCGCATGGAGCGCGAGTTCATCGCAACGGTGGTCAGCCGAGCCAACGAGTGCTTCTACTGAACCTTGTCCCACGGAGAGGATCTCCGAGAACAGGGTCTCCCCGAAGCGCAGGCCCGCCAGGTCATGGATGACTTTCGCAAGGCGGACCTCGACCCGGGGCTGGTGGCGCTGGGCAACTACGCACTGAAGCTCACCCAGACCCCGGCAAAAATGGGCGCAGCCGACGTCCAGACCTTGAGGGACTGTGGCTTCTCCGACGAGCAGATCCTGGCCGCCAACCTGGTGACCTCCTACTTCAACTTCATCAACCGGGTCGCCGACGGCCTCGGCGTCGACCTAGAGGAGTGGATGGAGGAGTAGCCAACAGCCCCCTACGCCCCGACCCAACGAGGTTCAGATGCCCGAGAGCAAAGCCGATACTCAACGCAATGCTCTTCTTGGAGGCTACGGCCTCGTTTTCCTGGGTGGCCTTCACACGATGGCTACGCTGGCCGGTGGTCACTCCTACCTCGTCTCGAGCCACCGCCTGAACTGGTAGGGGCATGCTCGCGCGGGATGAATCGCTGCACAGCGTCGATCTGCTTGCTCAATTTGAAGAGATGGAAGAGGCGTTAGACGAGTGCAGGAACGGTGCAGTTAGAGGGCACTCCCACGATTTCGCTGGTGGTAAGTTCACCCTTCCAACCCCCTAGAGGAGGTTCCATGGACTCGCCGCATCGTCGCCACCCGGCCATCATCGGTGTCTGCGCTATAGCGCTTGTCCTTGTGGGCGGCTATGCGCTCGCAAAGCGTGGATTCCAGCCTGCAGGTCCCTTCAACCCGGTCGCAAAGGGATTGAATAACGTGCTGGGCAATACTCAGGCCATGCGCACCTCGCCAGGTGGTGGTGTCTCGGTGTTCGAAGCAGCGCGCGGCAAGAATGCCTACATAGGGGCCATCGCCATCGAGCCCTGGGAGAAGATTGGCTTCCACCGCGACCCGGACGAGGAGTACCTGATCATCATGGAGGGTGGCGGCACCCTGACACTGGACGGCACACAACACCAACTCGGAGAGGGTGATGTCGTGTACATGCGGGCCAACTCCGAGGTTGCCTTTGTCAACGGAGCGAACCAGACGACAGCTCTGCAGGTATTCGCCGGCCCCGGCTCAGCCGACAAGTTCGCCTCCTGGGGTGACAAGCCGGCGGGGGCCATTGAATCCATGCGAGCAGAGGGCCCCACCAACCTGAACGGGATCCGCACAGCAGAAAAGGCCTACCACGCCGAGTGGGATACTTTCACCAGCGTAGGCTGGACCCCAGCGCGCCTCGGCGGCACCAAGCAGGTGGACTTTGCTCCCACAAGAGGATGGTCCAGCCTCGGATGGATGGCTGACGGCAAGGTCCGTTGCCGATACAAGGTCGACAGCGTAGCCGGCCCTTCGTCCAGCACGGACAGCTTCGACGCCTGGGCCGAGTGCGATGTCGACGGCGATGGCGTGAACTCCGTCTACCACGCAAACCGGGCGAGCAAGTCCCGGATGATGACCCCCAACTCGGTCTACTGAGTCCGCGACAGGGCGGAGGTTCACCCAGCTGAGCCCGGTCTTGCCCCTTCGTGCGAACGAGTTGGACTTCATCGAAGGGCTCAATGAGCACGGTGAAGTCCGGCCTGAGTTGCTGACCTCAGACCTTGAACTCGAGGAGCGGATTCGAAGTCATCCCGCGCTGAAATGGAGAGCGAACAACGTGAAAGCGCACTTTGGGCGATGACACGTTGATGGGCTCAGCAAGCCTCTATCCCTCTTGCGTGCACGCGGCGGTGTCGATGCTGCGTGTCTCGGCAGCGCGGGCGATGCCAAACGTCTGGATGTCCTCGACATCCCCGTTCGCACTCAGTTCATCGTCCCAGTCAACCTGGACAGTCCCGACATCGATCGAGGCCATGGCGAAAGTCCAAGCGGCAAGGATGAGGATGTTGTCCTCCGCTGGGGGGTTGTGCGGGGAGTCTGTAACAGCCGAAAGCGTGCCTGTGCCGTCGGTGTTGACGTGAATAGAAACCGGCAAGCACGCAGGGCTGTCATCGGCAAGATCATTGCCGTCGCTGCCGGTTCCTCCCTCCCACTCGATGAACATGAACGAGGCGTCAAAGGTCGTGTGAACCCCCGTCAGGGTCATAGCAGCCAGCTGCATTTCTACTGTGTCCCATGTGCCGTACACATCATCGACGGTGTAGGCATGCCCGCCGTCAGAACTGTCATCGTCACCCGAGTCGTCATCGGAAGCTCCCAGCAGGCCGTCTACTCCGTCGCAGTTCTGGTCAATCCCGTCACCGTCCGGGTCGTCGGCTCCGGGGTAGATCCGGGGGTCCTGAGGCGCGCAGTCCACGTCGTCATCGAAGCCGTCCTCGTCGTAGTCCAGGTCGATGTTCGTACAGGAGCCGAGCGCCAACGGAAGAAGCCGGCTGAGGGGAAGCACGATGCGCACAGAGTGGATCTCCAAGGGGGTTCAGCCTACAGGCTCAGAGAGGACTCGTGCGCGCAGTCCGGCGAACCCGCCCACCCTTCGGGGACTCTCGCCCCAGTCCAGGCCCAAACAGACCAAGCCCCAGCCCCCAAACGCACGAAGGCCCCGGGGTTCGCCCGGGGCCTTCGTGGGTGTCTGGGTCGGTAGGGCTTAGTTCCAGATGTAGTCG
>CAZQTQ010000536.1:2667-2874 GCA_964596025.1 uncultured Rickettsiales bacterium | reverse complement strand
CTCGGCATCGGAGAGATCCCCACCCGCAGGGTCGTCCACACGATGCTGGCCGCGAGCAGCAGCCCTACTGCCCCGGCGAAGATGGCAAGGTTGGACATCCTTTGACCCCGATTACCCTGCCCCCCCCGCTCCGCCAACATTCGTGAGACCCCGACCCCATGGGAGGTCGGCTTGGATTCACAAAACCGGGGATCAGGCCCGGATCAT
>CAZQTQ010000536.1:0-2657 GCA_964596025.1 uncultured Rickettsiales bacterium | reverse complement strand
TGCCGGTCAGTCGATGGACAGGAGCGCCGAGACTGCCCTCGGCCGCCCAGATTTTCTTGCCTGCTGTTCCATCCAAGGCCGCGACGTTGGACAATCCCCAGCATTCAAGCATTTTGGAGGGATCTAGATGCCGAAAGCCCCGATGCCCATCCTCGGCTCCCGAGTCGAGAAAATGATGGCTGAGTTCATCGGCACATTCGCGCTCGTCTTTGCCGGCTGTGGCGCCGTGGTCTCTGACCACCTGACCGGTGGTGCCGTTTCTCACGTGGGCGTCTCCCTCACCTTTGGCCTGGTGGTCTGCGTCATGGTCTACGCGACCGGCCATATCTCGGGAGCGCACTTCAATCCGGCAGTCACGGTGGGCTTTGCGAGCGTCGGGCGCTTTCCATGGAGAGAGGTTCCTGCCTACGTCGTCAGCCAATTACTCGCGTCGATTGTCGCAATTGGGCTGCTCTCCTCGTTCACAGGCTCAAGCGTCCTCGGAGAGACTGTCCCCATCCCCGAGCTCTCGGTTTTGTCGGCCACGGGTCTCGAACTCCTGCTCACCTTCTTCTTGATGTTCGTGATCAGCGCCGTCGCGACCGACCACCGCGCCGAGGGGCAGATGGCCGGGCTGGCAATTGGTGGAACCGTGGCCATGTGCGCCCTGTTCGGAGGACCACTGACGGGGGCCTCAATGAACCCCGCACGCAGCCTGGGACCAGCTCTGTTTGGCCAGGGCCTCGGCTGGATGTGGCTCTACACCATTGCCCCGGTCACCGGTGCGATCCTCGCCTCCCACACCTACCGTTGGATTCGCTGCGACGATCCGAAGGATGCTTCTGACGCTGAAGGATGCTGCTGATGGTGAGTGTTGGGGGGGGATCCTCCAGGTCTACTGGGACCCATCTTCGCCCCTGCTAGCCCGGCTGCCCCTGTTCACAGTAGGGGCAAATCTCCACGATCTTGCTCCGGCCGTAGAACCGCTTGCCGCAACTAGGGCAAGTGAAAGGCGTGCCTGCTGGTTTCCGTGGCCGTCCCTTGGTCGGCCCCGGTCGTCTTAGCTTCATCGCCTTCGTCGCCTTCGTCGCCTTCGTCGCCTTCGTCGCCTTCGTCGCCTTCGTCGCCTTTGTCCCGGCGTACCTGGCCTTCCTTCTCACTTTCTCCAGGGCCTCTGCCCTCTCCATGCGCTCGTACAAGCTGTATTGAGTTCCCCACTTCTCCTTCGCCCAGGGCTGCGTCCGGGATCCCTCGCGGTCACCGTTGGGCTGAGCCTCTTTCTTCTGCTCTTGTGACGGGAGCTCCTCATCCGAGAGGACTCCCGCCTCCTTGAGTTCGGCCGGTTTCTCGAGTTCATCTGCGACGGACATTGCGCCTCCCTCAGCGGTGCGAAGGGAAGGGTACCAAGGAGGGGCCGGCTTGGATTGGGGGGGCGTTGGGCCGTGAGTCGGAATAGCTAAGTGATTGAAGTGATGTGTGCGTTCACTGGACGGCGGCCGAAGGCCCTCTTGCCGAAGAGTGCTTTCACTCCTGGGCGAACCGGATGGTGACCACGAAGCCGATGTGGTCGTTCGTGTCACCGACCTCGCGCATCAGGCGTCCGCCCTTCAGGGTGTCGAGGGCGCAGCGGTCGAGCGCTTCGTCGCCAGAACCCGAGTTCATCTCTACGTCCATCAGGCCGTGGGAGCCGGAGACGTCCAACTCCACGCTGCCTTCAGCCTTGGAGCCCAGGCCGCGATAGCAGCCCAACAAAGACTTCTGCATGGAACCCGCCATCACCTCGTCGAGATTGAGCGGGCGGGGATGCTTCGCGTGATCGGCAGCACTCAGGCGAACCGTGGGGTCCTTGCTGCAGCCCAGGAGGAGGAGGGTAATGCTCAGGACGATCCATCGCATTGGGGCTCCCACTCGAGGTCGGCTCTTGCTCTTACTCGGATCACACACTTTGGCTCCCTCTAGCCGCAGCAATACGGCTCGATCCACTTCACGTCTTGCCCGATTCGGCCGTCAACTCAGCGATCGTCGTATCAGCCGAGTTGGGAGTGCCGCCGCCGGAATCATCGTCGTCATCTCCCGTGTCGTCATCCCCGATGGCATCGTCATCGTCACCCGCTGAGTCGTCGTCTCCGAGGCCCACCCCATCACCACCGTCGCCGCCACCTCCACCCCCACCGCGGGAACCACAGCCGACCAGCGCTGAGGCGAGGAGAAAGGGGCGGGAGAAGTGCTGCATGGGCCTCAGCCTAGCAGCGGGCTGGAGGGGGGCCACAGCTCAGCAGTCCTGGCACTTCCACAGGAAGCTGAGCTTCTGAGCCTCGGTGTCGAGCGACACGACCTTCATCAGGTAGGTCTTTCCCTCAGTCCGGCAGACGAAGACATTGCCCGGCTTGATCTGGGACGAGGCGATTCTGCCTTCGAACTTGAGCGAGCTGGAAATCGATGGGTAGTTGTAGGCGTCGTCTCCCTGTCCCAGCAAAGCGAAGCCACCGGCGTTGTCCCCCAGAGCGATTTCGGGATCTCGAGGCTCGATCCACATCGTGAACTCCGGCGAGGGCGGAGTGTCGGACATGTTGGTCAACGCAGCCACCTTGCCCCGCTCCGGGGAAAACCACACAGCCGGATAGATCGCAGACATGCTCGACTCGTCGATCTTGATCAACTCACCGTAAGGCCCAGCC
>CAZQTQ010000535.1:0-2878 GCA_964596025.1 uncultured Rickettsiales bacterium | reverse complement strand
CTCCGGCTGAGGCGGTGTCGATCACGGTCAGTGCTGTCAACGATGCGCCCGTGGCTCAGTCCGGCCTCTCACTGACGACATCCGAGGACACCGCGGGCACGGTTACCCTCGTTGGAACCGACATCGACGGGGATGCTCTGACCTACAGCGTCTCCGCCAACCCCACGAGCGGCTCCGTCACCTGCACGGGCGCGGCCTGCACCTACACGCCCAGCGCCGACTTCAATGGCAGCGACAGCTTCTCCTTTGTCGTGTCCGATGGGACGGTGACCTCTTCGCCCGAGACGGTGTCGGTCACGGTCAGTGCTGTCAACGATGCACCTGTGGCCCAGTCCGGCCTCTCACTGACGACAGCCGAGGACACCCTGGGCACGGTCACGGTCACGGGCACCGATGTCGACGGGGACTCGTTGACCTACAGCATCACCACCAACCCCAGCAACGGCGGCGTTGTCTGCGCCGGGGCGGTCTGCACCTACACGCCTTCTGCCGACTTCAACGGAAGTGACTCCTTTGGCTACGTTGCGAATGACGGCAACACCCCCTCGGCCGAAGCGACGGTGGCGGTCACGGTTACGCCGGTCAACGACGCGCCGGTGGCGACGACCGGCCTGACGCTGGTAACGAACGAAGAGGTCGCAGCCACCCTGACCCTCACGGGGACCGATGTCGACGGCGACGCGCTGAGCTTTGCGGTGACCAGCAACCCGGCCAACGGCACGCTGAGCTGCACCGGAGCCGCTTGCACCTACACCCCGAACACCAACTTCACAGGCAGCGACGCCTTCTCCTTTACCGTCTCCGACGGAAGCCTGACCTCGTCCCCCGCCGCGGTCACCATTACCGTCAACCCCGAGAACGATGCGCCCGTTGCCACAGTGGGCCTGAGTTTGACGACCGCCGAAGACGCGAGCGCTGCCGTGACCCTGAGCGCTACCGACGGCGACGGCGACTCCTTGACCTTCGCCATCAGCACCCAGCCGAGCTACGGCACCGTCACGCTGTCTGGCTCGTCGGCGACCTACACGCCGAACGCCGACTTCAACGGCACCGACTCCTTTGGCTTCGTCGCCAACGACGGCATCGTCAATTCGGCCGAAGAGACTGTGGCTGTCACGGTGACGCCGGTGAACGACGCCCCAGTGGCCCAAACGGGTCTCTCGCTCACCACGGCCGAGGACACCGCGGCCACGGTGACGCTCGCCGGCTCCGACATCGACGGCGACACGTTGAGCTACAGCATCAGCACCCAGCCGACGAGCGGAACGCTCAGCTGCGCAGCGGAGGTCTGCACCTACACGCCTTTTGCTGACTTCAACGGCACCGACTCCTTCGCCTTTGCCGTCAACGATGGCACCGCGACCTCGGCGCCGGCATCAGTAGCCATCGCCGTCACCGCGGTCAACGACGCCCCGGTTGCTACCGCGGGCCTAACCCTCGCTACGGACGAGGACACGGCGGGCACCGTTACCCTCTCCGGTACGGACCTCGAGGGCGATCCCCTGAGCTACAGCATCAGCACCCAGCCGACGAACGGAACGCTCAGCTGTGCGGCGGATCTCTGCACCTACACGCCTTTTGCTGACTTCAACGGCAGCGACTCCTTTGGCTTCACCGTCGATGACGGTGTTGCGACCTCGGCCGCAGAGCCGGTTGTGATCAGCGTGGCCGCCGTCAACGATGCGCCAGTTGCCGACGGCCCCACGACCCTCGCCGTCGACGAAGACGACAGCGTGGCCTTCACTCTTCTTGGCAGCGACGTCGACGGCGACACCCTGAACTTCACCATCGAGACCAACCCCGCAGAGGGCAGCGTGGGCTGCACCGGCGCCTTCTGCACCTACCTGCCCTCTCCCGATTACCTCGGCAGCGACAGCTTCGAATTCTCGGTCACCGACGGCCTGGCTACCTCTGCTCCCCTGCTCGTCTCGATCACGGTGAGCGGGCTGAACGACGCTCCTGTCTTCGACGCGCTCCCCACGCTGCTGATCGATGAGGACACGAGCGGACAGCTGGAGATCTCGGCCACCGACGTCGACGGCGACACCCTCAGCTACGCCATCGAGACGCTTCCCTCCGAAGGGGTGGCGACGCTGGTCGGCACGACCTTGAGCTACAGCCCCGCCCTCGACTTCAACGGCTCGGACTCCGTCGAACTGTCCGTCACCGACGGAACGGCTCTGGACACTTTGACTCTGGCGATCGAAGTAGCTCCGGTGAACGACGCCCCGGTGGCCGACAGTGGGCTGAGCTTGGCGGTGGACGAGGACGGCACGGAGCCCATCACGCTCAGCGGTACCGATGTCGAAGACGATCCTCTCACCTTTGCCATCGAGACGTCGCCGAGCAACGGAACGCTGACGTGCTCTGGCGCCGATTGCAGCTACCAGGCGGATGCCGACTTCGAAGGAAGCGACTCCTTCACCTTCGTCGTCAACGACGGCGAGTACGACTCCGATCCTGAGACGGTCGAGGTCACGGTCACCGGCCTGAATGACGCGCCGGAGGCGGTGGTGAGCGGCCCGACGGACGCCGACGAGGGCGAGACCGTGACCTTCTCCTCTGCCGGTTCCAACGCGGGGCCTGACGCAGGGGACACCCTCGTCGACTACGCCTGGGATGTGGACGGCGACGGCATTGCCGACAGTACAGACCCCGACAGCTTCAGCTTTGTGGTGACCGACGATGGCTTCATCGAGCTGAGCCTCGAGGTCACGGATAGCGAGGGCTTGACGGACACCGCCACCGCCGAGCTCACGGTCTGGAACGTGCCGCCTTCCTTCGTTGGTGGCATCGAAGTCGAGCTGCTCTGGTCCGGTGGTGGGGGTGACGACGACGACGACTCCACGGCGGGCGACGATGACGACGACGACTCCAC
>CAZQTQ010000534.1:0-2883 GCA_964596025.1 uncultured Rickettsiales bacterium | reverse complement strand
CTTGCGGTCGGTGCTGGGTGGCGAGTCGGTGTCCTTTCGGGGGCAGCGGTGAAGCGCTCGGACCCGTGAGACTTTGGAGAGGCGAGCTACACGTCGCTGGACGCCGCGCAACGCAAGAGTGCGGCGGTCAGTGGGACGCGGACCCCCTTCGGGGGGGCGCGGGTCCTGGAGGGGCCCACGGTTTCGGCCGGGGGAGTCGAGAGTTTCAGTGTTCACCTATCAGCCGGTGGCCTTCGGGTCACCGGCTGATTGCGTTCTGGGGTCTCTAGGGGCTCTGGGAGCCTAGGTCGGTCCCGGCGCTTGAGCCAGGCGAAGAAGCGAAGCAGCTGAATCGGCAGCGCGTTGGTCAGGGGGTTGAAGACCTCTCCCGCCAGGATGGAGATGACCTGACGCTTCAGGAGCTGAACCCCAAGGTGATTGTGGGGTGGGCGCATGAAGACCTGCTGGAAGTTGGGGTCGTACCAGGCATAGATGAAGCGACTGAAGGCCTTCAGCGCTCTGCGGGTCTTGCGCTCGTAGCCGGCAAAGTTCCGGCGTTGCACCGGCCCGCCACGGTTGAGGGCTCGGTCCGCAGCCTGTGCTGCGTGCTTGCCGCCCATCATGGCCAGGTGTACCCCCGCGGAGAAGACGGGATCCAGAAAGGCGCCGGCGTCCCCCACAAGGGCCCAGCCGTCCCCCGCGAGCTGAGTGCAGCAGTAGGAGAAGTTGGCTGCCGTCTCGACGGGGCGGACCTGCTCAGCTCCCGCCAGACGCCGGGATACGGGAGGGGTGGCCTCCAAGATGCGGGCCCACATGCCCTCTCGGTCCAGCCCCTCGTTCTTCCAGGCCTTGAAGACCGCGTTGTCTACGACCGCCCCAACTGAGGACAACTCACCGGCGAAGGGGATGACCCACAGCCAGCCTTCGTCGATGGCGATGATTGCGATCGTCCCCTCGTCCTCACCGGATGAGCGAAAGGCTCCCCGGTAATGGCTGTAGAAGGCGACCTTGTTCAGGTACGGGTCGGTCACCCGGAGGTCGAGCTGCTTGGCGAGCAGGGTGGACCGGCCCGAGCAGTCGAGAACCAGGCGGGACTTGATGTCCCGCTCCGTTCCGCAGCTGCCTCGAAGCTTGACCCCGGTTATGGGGTCACCATCCTGTCCACCGAGGAACTCGCGAACCGCCGTGTCCTGGATGCCTTGGGCACCTGCTTCCAGGGCAGCGGACCACAAGATCTCGTCGAATTCGCCACGCGGAACCTCGTAGGAGAACTGAGCCTTGGCCCGGCTTGCGTCGGGAAAGTGGAAGTACTCCGGGCCGGTCCCGGTGTTGAAGTCGAAGTACGCGCCGAACTTTCGGATGAAGCCAGCCGCCTCGATCCGCTCCAACAGCCCCAGGTCCCGCCACACCTCGGTCGTGGCCGGAAGGAGGCTCTCGCCGATGGAGAACCTCGGATGGCGTCCCCGCTCAACGATTAGGACCTTATGCCCCTTTTGAGCGAGGTAGTGTCCCGCCGTTGTGCCCGCAGGCCCGCCGCCCACCAACACCACGTCATAGGCAGCGTCCAGTGCTGCGACGGTTGTCTCTTTGTTGGGGGCGTGCATTTCGGGGCCGGAGTGTAGCGAGGATCCGGGCCGAGTGGGAGGGCCCCTGCTATCCTCGCCTGGATGCGTCTAAGCGAGGTAAGAGAAGCAGATCTCCCGGTTTTCTTTGGCGAGATCTCTCTGGTTGCCTTCGTCGGGGAGGGAACGACGGGCCGGACCTTCCGAGTCGAGACCTCTGGAGCGGGGGGTCTTCCCCGCATCGGCGCCCTCACGGTTCTCGAGACCATTCAGGACGAACGGGATCCCCCTCCTTGGGGCCCGCACCTGCGTTCGGTGCAGTATGCGGGCCTGCTGAACCACCCCGGCATCGTCCGGACCTTCTTCTACGGGGAACGAGACGATACGCCCTTTGTCCTGTCGGAGTGGGTCGAAGGTCCAAGCCTCTGGGAGCTGTGTGACAGTGGGAAGGCCCTGGAGCCGCGCCACGTCCTGGACATTGGGATCCAGCTCTGCGCTGCGCTCTCAGCTGCGCACGGCACGCAGTTTGAAGGACGCGTTACACCCGTCCTTCACCTGGACCTCCGCCCTCAGCGGGTTCTGGTGGGTCTGGATGGAGTTGTGAAGCTCCGGGGATTTGGGCTCGGTGGGATGGTCTCAGCCCGAGCGGTGAGTGGAGGCGCAGCCCACGGGATTCCCCCGTACGCCTGTCCGGAGCTGCTGTCTGGCTCCGTCCCCGACCAGCGTGGTGACCTCTTCTCCCTTGGCCTCATCCTCGCTGAAGCGGCCCTAGGCGGCACCCTCTTGCACTCTCATCCGTCCACGTCGGTCACCGAACGCATGTCTGAGCTGGTTAGCTTGGTCACCGGCAAGGGCCTGGGGATGGGCTTGGACGCGCAGGCGCCGGGCTTCACCGATTTGCTGACACCCCTCTTGTCCCTCCAGCCCGACGGCCGACCCCCGAGCGCAGTGGAGGTAGAGGCGCGTCTCCGCTCGGCTCGAAGTACGATCGCCGAAGGGCAGCACCTTAGTCGTCTGGCTCTCGACCGCTTCGGTGGAGATCTCGGGAGCATCAGCCGGGACGGGCCGCCACCCAGGCCCATGAGCAGGTCTGACGAGCCGTCGTTTGTGCCTGCACCTCCCAAGCCTCCGCCCCCTCTGATACCGGAATCTTCGGAGTCCTCCGGCAGCGGTGCCAGTCGCCGCCCGGCCCCAGTGGCGGCTGGGCCGCCCTTCGGGTCTCCTGTCGCGCCAGCCTCACTCCCCCGCGAGGACGAGAAAACGGTCGCTACCAAGCCAAAGCTACGTCTCTCCTCCTTCGGCCTCGAGACCCAAGGTTCGGGCCCTGGCCTCGCCGCTCCCC
>CAZQTQ010000533.1:0-2884 GCA_964596025.1 uncultured Rickettsiales bacterium | reverse complement strand
AGCCCATCCCCACGCTGTTCTTAACCAATGACCTGAGGCAAATTAGGCGAGTGAGCCGCGTCTCCGTCCAGCCCTGCCCCTCTTACGAGCGCTCCGTGGTCGAAGAGGCCCTCAGCGCCGCTCTTGCCCCCTTCGGTGGGCTCGGCGGTGCCTCAGGCTTCGGCCGGAGCATCGGCAGGGGCACCCGCGTCCTCATCAAGCCCAATTTCCTGCGGGCGGCTCCGTCCGAGCGTGCTGTCTCTCCCCACCCGGAAGTGCTTCGCGCCTTGCTGGCCCTGCTGTCGGACCTCGGCGCAGTAGTGCGCATCGGAGACTCCCCAGCCTTCGGGACCGCGACCAGCGTGGCCAAGGTCACCGGGATCGCGAAGGTGGCCGCCGAGTTCGCAGTCCCCGTCGTCGAATTCCGAACGCCACGTAACATCTCGAGCGGCGCCCCCAACCACCGGACGCTACTGATCGACCGGGAGGTGGTCGAGGCCGAGGCCGTCCTCAACCTCTGCAAGTTCAAGGGTCACCAACAGCTCGGCATGACCCTGGCGGTCAAGAACCTGTTTGGCTGCGTTACCGGAAAGCGCAAGCCCGTGTGGCATTTGCGCCTGGGCGACCGTGACAATGGCTTTGGGGAGATGCTGGTGGAGGTCTACCGCGCAGTCGGCCCCGTCCTCTCCATCTGCGACGGGGTAGTCGCGATGGACGGAAACGGCCCCGGAGAGGGACGGGCCCGACCTCTGGGTCTGCTGCTCGCAGCCGAAGATGGGGTGGCGCTGGATGCCGTGGGGGCCCGCCTCGTTGGCTTTCCGCCAGAGTCCCTTCGCGTTTTGCAAGCGGCCCGGGACCTGGGAGTCGGTCAGCCGGCGATCGAGGCCATCGAGGTCTTGGGGCCCGAGTCTCTGGATGCCTTGCAGGTGGACGACTGGCTGCTACCGGACTCGTTGCCGATCTTCTTCAATCCAGCCCGAATCGCGCTGTCTACCGCCAAGCAGGTCGCGCTGCTCGCTGGACTCCGCCTCAAGGCAGATCGTGGGCCTGCGCCTTCACAGGGGGGCCCAATCGATTGACAGTGTGGCATTGGCAACTATAGTTAGGCCAACCTGGAGCCTCCGCGGGGGCTGCACCTGCCGCCCTCGCCTGGGTCCAAGCGGAGAGAGACCATGAGTGAGACAGCAACGCCCATCACCCTGACGAGCAAGGCCGTCCATGCCGTGAAGTTGGCTCTCGAAGAAGAGGGCCTGGAAGGCTCGACTGGCCTTCGGGTTGCTGTCGTCGGCGGAGGCTGCTCCGGCTACAGCTACGCGCTGGACTTCGACGACGAGGGCGACGACGACGATCTGTCCCTCGATTTTGACGGCCTCAGCGTCCTCATCGATCCCCACAGCGCCCAGCTGTTGGGGGGGTGCGAGATCGACTACATCGAGACCCTCCAAAAGAAGGGCTTTGTGTTCAACAACCCCAACGCCACCAAGACCTGCGGTTGCGGCTCAAGCTTTAGTTGATTTTTCGGGCTTCGCGTCGGCAGGAACGGCCGAGGCGCAGCTGATTCCGTCAAGCAAGAGAAGGCGACCGCCGGTAGACTCCGGGGGGCGCTTCTTTCTTTGGAGGCCGGTGTGATCGTGCGAGCGCTAAAGAAGGGGATTCGGGTCGTGCGGAACGTCGCGCGGGCCGCAAAAGGGGTCGTGGTCGGTCCGCAGGGTCCGGGCTACGGCGTCAGCGAGTACGAGGACTTCGAGCGAATCCGCAAGGATGCTGCGGCCCAAGACGTCCGCGAGGGCGTTGTCACCGCCGGCAGCGAGATGGATAGCATCTCGGACGGCACCACCGAGCTCGACGCTGAGGCCCTGCGGGTCATGCTGGAGGTGGCGTTGGCCGAAGACCTCCCGGACCTCATCGACGTGCGAGAGCCACACGAATGGGCGGGCGGGCACATCCCTGGAGCCATCCACGTCCCTCTGGGTCAGCTCGACGTGGCTGCCCACTCCGAGATCGATCGAAACAAGAAGGTGGTGGTGTACTGCGCCTCTGGCATGCGGTCCATCGACGGGTCTTACACCCTCAAACGGGCCGGATTCGCGCGGGTCTACTCCCTGGCCGGCGGAATCCACGCCTGGGCCGCGGCAGGCGGCGAGATCGTCATCCCCGGCCCCGCCCAAGAGAAGGCTGCGACCAAGAAGGCGGCGCCCAAGAAGGCGGCGCCCAAGAAGGCTGCGACCAAGAAAGCGGCGACCAAGAAAGCGGCGACCAAGAAGGCTGCGACCAAGAAGACGGCGTCCAAGAAGACGGCGTCCAAGAAGGCTGCGACCAAGAAGGCTGCGACCAAGAAGGCTGCGACCAAGAAGACGGCGTCCAAGAGGGCGGCGCCCAAGAAGGCGGCGTCCAAGGGGTCCTAAGGGCGCCGGAGGTCGGCTAATTCAGCCCCGAATCCGGCGGGATCTCTCTTTGCTTCAGGCTACTTCGGGGGTATCGTTCCCGCCGTTGGTTCGCTCCCCCCCTCGGTCCTGGCGGCCGGAGAAGTGTCCCTAATTTTAGTTGGTTAGGCGGGGTGTCGGGCTCGCCGGTTCTGCTCGCGGATCACCGCGTGAGGGCCGGCATCTATTCTTCAACACAAGCGCCACCTGCTGACGGGGCGATTCAAGGGAGATGATCAGATGGAAGGTCTCACAGGAGAGATCATTGAAGGGCTGTTTCGCTGGGTACACGTCGTTGCTGGCGTGCTCTGGATCGGGATCCTCTACTTCTTCAACTGGGTGAACGGGCCCTTCGGCGCAAAGCTCGATGCTGAGACCAAGCAAAAGGCCCTGCCTGAGCTGCTCCCACGCGCCCTCTACTTCTTTCGCTGGGGCGCTGCATTCACCTGGATCTCCGGATTTGCCCTCCTCGGTCTGGTCTA
>CAZQTQ010000532.1:0-2888 GCA_964596025.1 uncultured Rickettsiales bacterium | reverse complement strand
GGGCGTTGGTCCAGCCGAGCTGGAGCGAGTTGTAGTCGTATGCGGTGCTATGCCAGCGGCCGGTGGCGGCGTCCCGCTGGTGCAGCATCGGCGAAGTGGGCCGGGCAGCGGCGAGGTAGAGGTTGCCGGCCAAGGTCCAATCACGACGTCGACCAAACTGGAAGTCGCCGCTGATCTTGATCTGGTGCGGGCTGGAGAAGGAGGGCTCGATGGTCTGAGGGCCGAGGCTCACCAGGGGGTTGCTGCGCCGTGTAAACAGACCGGAGTAGGAGACTTGGAAGCCCCAACCCGGCCTGCGCATGCCCACAACGAGGTCTCCACCGGTGGCAAAACCGGTGCCGGTGGTGTCCACGCTACCTGCCTGACCCAATAGGGAGGGATCGTCACTCCACACGACCAGATCCGAGAAGGTGCGGTAGTAGGCTTCAGCCCTCAAGGACAGACCAATATCGAAGCGCTGTTCGACCGCAACCGCCACAGTCGCCGCCTTGGCAGCCTTAACCTGCTCTGGGCCAAACTCCGGATCGTAGAGGCCCAAATCCAGGGGGATTTGGTGGGTCAGCCCGCCGTCGATCTTAAAGGTAGTCCCGGTGACCAACGGCAGCGCCAATGAAGCGCGGGGGGAGAGCAAGGGCTCCCGCGTTGCGTTGACCGGAGTGATGCGTAGACCGAGCCGCCCCTCGAGCGGGAAGCCCAAGAACCGGGTCCAGCGCAGATCGCTGTACAGGGCCATCTCCGTGAAGAAAGCATCCGAGTCGATGGGGGTGTCGGAGGGATGCCGACTGGCCCAGGAGCCCTCGACCCAGGTCGGGCGTTGCCGCCGATCGCTGAAATCTCCGCGCTCCTGCAGCTGGATACCCTGAACAAAGAGCCCCGCATGGATGCGCCCCCACCGTCCCACGGCCGCGTCGATGGCCGTCCGCACAGCTGGCCGCACCCGGTGGGTCTCGTGGAAGGTCTGCTCGTACTCCAGATGCGCGGTAGTCTCGTAGATCACCCAGACCTGTTGACTCCACTCGAAGCGGTCCGTAGGCCGCCAGCGAGCACGGGCCGAACCGAAGAGCACGTGGCCGTTGTCCTCGACTGGAACCTCGCCTTCACGCCAACGAAGGCGGTCGTCGCCCCAGAAGAAGGTGGCATCCAGGAAGTGACGACGGACGGGCCCTGGCGTGGAGTGGAAGCGCACGTAGACGTCGCCAAAGCCGAAGCCCAGCCCCTCGTAGAGGCCCGCGCCCTCGAGGGCAGCGGCGTAGAGGTCGAGGAAGGAGCGGCGCACGGACAGGACGAAGGAGGCCGGCGCACCTTTCTTGCCCAAGGGCCCACTGAACTGTCCGCTCAGGGTAATGAGGCTGAGGTCCACGAGGCCGTGAAATCCGGTGTTGTCGGGAGCGACATAGTCAACCTCGGTCACCCCTCCAATGCCGCCACCAAGGTGCGCGGGCTGGGTCCCCGCGTGCAGGGTGACGCGGTCGATGAGGTTCGGGTTGAAGCGAGAGAGAAAGCCGATGACTGAGCTGTTGATGAGGGGGACCCCGTCGAGGTAGCTCACGACCTCCCCGTCGGCGCTTCCACGCACGCTGTAGGAGCCGCGAAAGAAGCTCTGCCGGGAGACGCTGGGGAGCTGCTGCACCGCCATCGCGACATCCGAGACGGCGCCAGCCGCCAGCTCGATGTCGCGCTTGCCGAGGACGAAGGTGCCCGTCTCCGGCCGATCGGGAGGGGCCTCCCGAAGGGGCCGAAACACGCGGTAGGGGCGCTCCGCCAAGACCTGGATGCTGTCGTGGACCACAGCGGTTTCCCCGCGCCCTTCCTCAGCCATCAGATGGCGCACCCGCCGCTTTCCGTCCTCGCCGAGACCCGGCTCGAATTGGTAGCGGTACCGAAGACGGGACGGAACCGGCTCCGCTCCGATTCGGGCCGGCTCGAAGAGCAGCTTCTTCGCCGCTCGGACGGCGGCGTCACTGAACCCCGGATGATCGGTCTCGACTACGGAAATACGGAAGGGCTTGCCCGTCTCGTCCAGGTCCAGTTGAAGAAGAACATCCCCCCGCACCGCCTGCTCCCGCAGCTCTGGGGGGTACTCGGGGAGGGACTCTTGAAGCAGAGAAGGGGCGTGGTAGGCGCCCTCGGGGGCACCCGCCCCGACCGGGGGCTTCTCGTCGGCCACGGTGGCAGCCCCCCCCTTGTCCTCGTGGGCCGTGGGCGTGTCGCCACCCTCCTCCGCCGCGCCGGTTGACGGGGAGCAGAACAGGACTCCGAGGAGCAGGACCCCCCGCAGACCCCGGACCGTCGACTGAGAGGCGGTCACTGAGCCTCCGCCGCTGTCCAGAGGCACGCGCCGCCGCCCTCGATGAGGACCATGGAACGGCTCCGTCGTTCGAGCCACTGCGAGAGGGACCCTTCGCCGGGCAGGCCGAGGTCGGCGGCAAGGGCGCCCTCGGCCTCACCAGCCGTAAGGACGCCATCCCCATCGACGTCAGCGCTGAGCCAGGGCTGAGCCATCAACTCGACCGGCTCTGCCGCGCCCAAGTCCGCCGAAGCAAAGAGGCGGTGGAAACCGAACTCGACCCAGGTGGGTGTCGACTCTGCGGGAACCAACTCCCAGGCCTCAACCGAACACAGCAGGCTCGCCGAGGGCAGGCCCAGAGAAAACTGGAGGGGCGGTTCAGCACCGCACTGGAGGCTGCCTTGAACCTGACCCCCGAGGCCACCACCAACCAGCACGTCACGCTGGGCTTCAGTCGCCGTGCCGTAGCGGGGGTTGCGCGGCTCCCCCAAACCGTCCACCCCGCAGTCGCCGTGCGGACAGGGTCCCTCGTAGCTGCCTGACGGGATCGCCCCGGGGGGACCGAGATCCAGCCGAAGGGCGCTCGGTTCGGCCTGGGTCG
>CAZQTQ010000531.1:0-2902 GCA_964596025.1 uncultured Rickettsiales bacterium | reverse complement strand
AGGAACAGCGCCGCATCAAGGCTTCGAACGCCAGCCGCACAGTAAAGAACCGTCTCGGCGTCCTTGTCGAGTTCATCGAGGCGGTGGGGCAGGTCTTGGGTGGGGATGTGCACGGCACCCTCGATCATGCCGGTCTGGGCCAACTCGTCGGCCTGACGCACGTCGATGAACAGCATCTCCTCCCCCTGACCCATGCGTTGAATCAGGGCGCTTGGGTCCACCTGGACCTCGAAGGGCGAAGGACCGAGGTCCTCGTCTGGAGCGGACGCCGCCCCAGACGAAACCGGGGGCTTCCAGGCCGAGGCGGGTTTGCGGCGCGCCCGGAGCTTCCGCACGATCTTCAAAGGGACCCCCAGCGGCAGAAAAGCCAGCTTGAGGGAGACTTTGATAAGGGACTTGATCACCGCGACCTCCACGGCCACCACAGAGTGGCCCGTCCCGTTCCCATTCAAGGCCCCGCCCACCCGCTGTTCGCAGCGGGCCGGGCCCACCATGGGAGCATAGGCCGAAGGGATCCGCAAGCGCCTCGGCAGGGCCCCAGTCTGCGCCGTTGCGGCCCCCCCCTCCCGCCGTTAGGATGGCCGCCCCCCCACACCGGAGGGACCGCAGCGTCGGACTTGTGCCCGCAGCCGGGAGCCCCAGATGACCGAACCGACCGTCCACTATGAGGTCCAAGAGGGCATCGCCGTCTTGACCCTCGATGCGCCGCCTGCCAACTGCTACTCCCTTCCCCTGATGAAGTCCCTGGACGAAGCCATCCTTCAGGCGCGCTTCGACGACGAGATCCAGGTCATCGTGGTGGCCTCGAAGGGACACAAGTTCTTTTGCGCCGGCGCTGACATCGCCATGCTCAGTTCGGTCACCCCCAGCTTCAAATACAGCTTCTGCCTGCACGCCAACGAGACCCTCAGCCGGCTCGAACACACGCCGAAGCTCGTCGTCGCCGCCATCGAGGGGCACTGCGTGGGCGGTGGGCTGGAGATCGCACTCGCCTGCGACCTGCGGGTGGCGCGTGCCGGCAGCGGGGTCTGCGGCCTACCCGAAGTCAAGCTCGGCGTCTTGCCGGGCACCGGCGGCACCCAACGATTGGCCCGCTTGGTCGGCCACCAAAAGGCCCTCCGCTGGATGGTCGAAGGAGCAACCTTCCCCTTGGACGAAGCGGTTGAGGCCGGACTGGTCGATCACCTCTTCGACTGTGCAGCCGAGGATTTCCTGGGGGAAGTTCTCGCCTACGCGCGCAGCTTTACCACCCCCGAGAAGGCGGCCCTGGCCGTCGGCCACATCAAGCGGGCCGTGCAGACCGGAGCAAGCCTACCGTTGGAGCAAGGACTCGCACTGGAGCGGGAACTGCAGGCCAAGCTCTTTGCCTCAGACGACGCACGTGAGGGGCTGGAGGCCTACATCGAGAAGCGAACCGCCCGCTTCTCGGGGCGTTAGGGGTACCGGATGGATCTCCAGCCGCCCAGGGGCACCCGTGACTTCTTCCCCGAGGAGATGCGGCTCCGCACCTGGCTCTTTGGCCAGTTTCGGTCCGTGGCCCACGAGTTCGCCTTCGAGGAGTACGACGCGCCGGTTCTGGAGAGCGAGGCGCTCTACATCCGCAAGGCCGGCGAGGAGATCACGGGCCAGCTCTACAGCTTCGAAGACAAGGGCGGCCGACGGGTCGCGCTGCGGCCCGAGATGACCCCATCTTTGGCCCGGCTTATCCTCCAAAAAGGCCGGTCTTTGGCCCTTCCAGTCCGTTGGTTCTCCATCCCCCAGTGTTGGCGCTACGAGCGCATGACACGGGGTCGAAAGCGGGAGCACTACCAATGGAACATGGACCTGGTTGGCGTGGCCGGCGTCGAGGCAGAAGCGGAGTTGCTCGCGGCCATCGTCTCGTTTTTCCGGCGGCTAGGACTCACCGCTGAGGATGTGGGGATCAAGGTCTCCAGCCGCAAGGTCCTCCAGGGGGTCTTAGACGGCCTCGGCGTCGCTCCCGCGCAGTTCGCCGACGTCTGCGTCCTCGTTGACAAGCTGGAGAAGCTGCCACGTGAGGCCATCGCCAAGGACATGGCAGCCCTGGGACTGAACGCGAGCCAGGTTGAGGCAATCGTCGATGCCCTCTCCGGACGCTCGCTTCCCGAGCTGGAAGCCGCATTGGGCGCCGACCATGAGGCCGTCTGCGACCTGAGGCAGCTGATCGATTTGGGACGTGCCTACGGCATCTCGGAGTGGCTGCAGTTGGACGCCTCGGTCGTGCGCGGCTTGGCGTACTACACCGGCTGCGTGTTCGAGGCCTTCGACCGAAGCGCCACCCTGCGCGCCATCTGCGGCGGCGGACGCTATGACCGCCTCCTCTCGACCTTCGGCGGCCAGGACATTCCAGCCTGCGGCTTCGGATTCGGCGACGTGGTCATTCTCGAGCTCCTCAAAGACAAGGGACTCCTGCCCCAGCTCGACGGCGGACCCGACGATCTCGTCTTCGCCTTCGACGAGGGGCTGCGATCCGCCGCCGTCGACGTAGCCCGGCGGCTGCGTGCCGCGGGCCGATCGGTCGACCTGGTCTTGGAGCCAAGAAAGGTCAAGTGGGCCTTCAAGCACGCCGATCGCATCGGCGCATCCCGCGTGGTCTTGGTCGCCCCCGATGAATGGACTCGCGGCGAGGTCCGCATCAAAGATCTTGGCAGCGGGGCTGAGTCCAACCACCCGATCGACGCCCTCTGACCCCTCCCCCAGCACCCAACCCGAGGCCACCATGTCCTTCGCAAAGAACCTCTACCTCTGCGGCGCAGTGCGCTCTCCCATCGGCAAGTTTGGCGGCTCGCTGACCCCGCTCAGCCCCGCCGATCTCAGCGTGCCGGTGGCGGAAGCCGCCATGCAGGCAGCGGGCGTTATCCCCGAACAGGTAGACGAATGTATC
>CAZQTQ010000530.1:0-2912 GCA_964596025.1 uncultured Rickettsiales bacterium | reverse complement strand
GGAACAGCAACTACATCAACTACAACTGCTCGTGGCTCGACTACGACGACGGTGACTGCCTCTAATGATTCGAGTTCACGCGCCTTCTGGGGAGAGGGTCGTAGGGCTGGTCTGCGCGTTGGTGGCCGTGTTCCTGTTGGGCGGCTGCACAACGAGCTTCCGCAACACTGAGGAACTGGTCAAGAACTACACCATGCCGCCCGAAGTCATGTCCGACTCCGGGTCCACGGTAGAGGTCCTTGTTGCCCCAAGCCCCGACGGTGGCGAGTACCAGTGCACGCTAACGATCAAGGCCGAGAGTCGGTGCGCTTCTGAGCAGCGTGCCAAGTATCGACAGTTTGAGGTAGCCACCATCTCGAAGGACAAGAAGGCGCTCACCGTCGCTGCAAACATCTTTGGCTATGGTCTTGCGGGGCTTGTCGCGACCGGAGTGGCTGCGGGTTTTCACGCGGGGCTGTGCAATGTGCAGGGGCCGGGCTCCGCCCAGGAATACTACTCGACAGCCTGCCCACCAACCTCGCCAATTGGTATCCCCATCGCGTTTGGCGTCACGGGCGCCATGGTCGGTTTTCCGATACTCGGCAAGGGCCTTGCCGATGGGTTCGACGGCCAAAGGCGGAAGCGGTTGATCAACGAGGAAGAGCGCTCCCAGGGGTATACCGAAGAGGAGCGTTGCAAGGTCCGGCCCTACCACGGTCCTGTCACCGTAGAGTGGAGCCAGGACGCCTACGGGCACCCGGGTACGAGCGCGCCTACCCCCAAGGAATATTCCGTCGAGAAGGGGGACCTGACCTTTGATCTGCCTCCGACCACGGACAACGTTGGTTTGGCCTGGGAGGTCCGTGTCGAAGGGCGGGAGTCCCACTTCTTCTCACTGTTGGGGACCCCTTTTGGACTCGACGTCCTGAAGGCTCGCGTTGAGCCACTCTTGGCAAAAGGTGACTTAGAGGCCGTAGGAAGGATTCTCTCTTCAGTGCCTCCGGTTGTTCACAGCGACTGGCGGAACTCTCTGACCGAGAGGATTATCGAAATTACCGTGGCCAAGAAGGCTCAGCGCTACCTTCCTGATTGCGAACGGGGGAGCGGTTCCTCCTGCTTCGAGCTGGGTGAGTTGTACCGCGAGGTTCGGGGCCTTGAGCAGGCAATGAAAGAGGCTCGCAATTGGTACCAGCGGGGCTGTTCCTTCGGGTACCCAGAAGCCTGCATCCAGGCGGGCGGGATGCACGTCGAGGGGCGAGGGGGAGCCGTTCATGTCGAGGAAGGCGCGGCCCTCTTCTTGAAGGCCTGTGAAATGAGCAGTGCGGCTGGTTGCTTCAAACTGGGGACCCTCTACGCGGACGGTGCGCTTCAGACCCCCAAGGAGAAGGCCCAGGCGATGACCGGCATCGAAGGGTTGGCCGTAGCTACCGAGCTCTATTGGATGGCGTGCGACGAGGGCAATTCCAAGGGCTGTCGGCAAGCTCGGGAGTTCCTCAAGAAGGTTACTGAGCCCGCTTCGTCCGGTGCCGAGGAGTGTCCAGAGAAGCCGTCGTCTTGCCTTCAGGCCGCTTCAGCGCTGGAAGACTGTGCCGCAATGGAGCCCCTCTACCCCAACCTGGCGGCCTCGGGTCGGGTCGCTGAACAGTGCCGGAAAAGGCAGGTGGGCCTCCTGGGGCAGGGCTGCGACAACGACGATGCGGCGGCATGCCTTCGGCTAGGGCTAGTCTTAGAGCGGTCGGGGGCCGACCCCTCCCGCTACGTCGAACTCTACGAGGAGGGCTGCAACATGGGCCAGCCGGAAGCGTGCACTCTGCTCGCATCGGTCATCGCTCGCGGCCAATGGCACGACGATGACTGTCACCGAGCAAAGCAGTTGTTATCCCAGGCCTGCGAAGATGGACACAAACCTGCCTGCAGCTCGGACCTGCTAGAGCAGTGCTGGACGCGGCAGGCAGAAGCTCAAGCCCGGCAGGAAGCGCTAGAGCGCCGCATGCAAGCCCGAGAAGAGGCTCATCGGACGGCGAAGATGCCCGCCACGGTCGGGGCCAAGCTCGCTCGCGGCTGTTGTTCGGACAGCGGTGGCAGCTGGAATTCCCATGATGGCTGCTACCTTTCTGCGGCTCGGGTCAGCAAGTACAAGAAGTGTGCGATGGGCACCGGTTTCGAACTGGACTACATGGAAACCGAGTAGGACACGCGAGGCGCGTTCCTGGGGACCTGGCGAAAGCTCTGGAAACCTCCAAGCCTCTGTAATCACTAGACTCCAGTCCCGAGACGTCGTCACCACCTACGGACAGGTGTAACTGCCGTCGGTGTTGGTGCACTGGCCGCCGCCAGGGCAAGGGTTGGGGCTTGGCCCTGTCCAGGAGGTGCCGTCGAGAGCGCCGTGATGAGCGTTTCCTGATTGGTCATACACGGTCGCCCCGGAGCCCTCCAACAGCGGCCAATAGGCGACTAGATCGGCGATTTGTGCGGGACCTTCCAGAGGAGCGGCCGCCGCAGCCAAGTCCCCAATCGCAGCGCTAGAGAGCACTGTGTCCCAGATAGCCAAATGAGCCATGTTTCCGTGGAACGGATTGGTTCCCTGCCCACCCTGGTCGCCAAAGCGTAGAGAAGAATCTGCGCCACCATTATCAATGGATGACTCTTGGCTGTAGTGAGGGCCATCCTGCACACCGTCCAGGTAGAAATAGATCTCCAGCTGGGTGCCTACATCCTGAACAGTAACCGCCGCATGCTGCCACTCGTCGAATTCGTAGGTGATGGTGGAGTTAATGGCACTCGAACAACTGCTCTGATCCCAATACACAAGATTTTGTGCCTGATTCACTGAACAGTTGCCGTCGCCAGTCCAGGTTAACTGGAACCCGTACCCGTACTGCCCCTTCATAAGGATGGTGCTTTCATTATCCAATGGCGTCTCTGGGTAGACC
>CAZQTQ010000529.1:0-2926 GCA_964596025.1 uncultured Rickettsiales bacterium | reverse complement strand
CAGCTCCGGCTTCAGGTAGTTCGCAGCCGTACAAGCCGGGGGATCAGACTGGGCCGGGATGTCCTCGCCGGACGCTTCCTCGTGGACGCCGAGGACGACCGCGGCAGCAGCGAATCGCGCGACGAGGACTGAGTCGGCCGGGCTGAGTCAGTAGCTGTGCAGCCGAACGGCGATGCCGTCGGGCTGGAAGCTCCACAGCGAGCCACCGTCTTCAACGTTGATGCCGTCCACGAAGCCCCCGTTTGCGTAGAACAGGGTGTCTGATCCCAGGGCAAGATCCCTGGCGGGGCTGGCGACGTCGTCGACGGTCCACGCCGAGGCGAAGTCAGCAGGGCGGTAGGCGTGCAGGGTAGCGTCGCTCCGGGCACCGACGAGCAGGGAGTCGGAGGCCGCAAGGGCCGAGAAGACGTCGGAGGTCCCGGTCGAACCGATTTCGGCTCCCGAGGAGGCGTTGACAGCCCCGAGGCCCCCGCCCAATACCGAGTAAAAGACCACCGACGCAGAGGCCGCGACGTGGTCAACCTCGGAGGGCATCGACAGCCGCCAGGTCTCCCCAAGGTTCGAGGCGCTGAGTGCGGCCACACCGTCGGCCAGGCCCGCGTAGATGCGCTGGCCGCTGCTCGACACCAGCACTTCACTCACAGCATCGTCGCCCGTGGTGTAGGTCGCCGACTCCGTGCCATTGCTGGGGTCGAGGAGGCGGATCGGGTCTCCGCCGAGGACGAGCGCCCCCCCGCTCTGTGCAAATGCATCGTCGCTGACGCCCCCAAGGTTGAGGAAGTCCAGGGTCCACTGGACACTCCCGTCCGCTACAGACAACGCGGCCACGCCGGTAAAGGTCATGGCGAAGACCGACGAGGCGGTCGGATCAGCCAGCTGGACTACGTCATCGTCCATGCTTGCTGTCCAGAGGCTGGAGCCGTCCTCGAGGCTCAGGGCGGTGACCTGTTGGCCAGCGCCGACAAATACAGCGGTCCCGTTGTCGACCAAAGACACCTGCTGGGCGGTGGGGATGTCGGCGGTCCACTGCACCCGTGCCTCGTCGGTTGTTCCGAGGAGGGAAACCAGGGTGCCCGAGCTGGTGGCGACGAGCAGGGGTTCCCCGCTGCCGTCGTCGAAGAGGCCATCGCAACCCGCGAGGGCCGGAAGAAGGACGAGCAGAAGGGCCAAGAGGGGATGGCCCCCAATTCGGTGGTGCATGGCTCAGAGTCCGGGGAGGTAGTAGACGGTGCCACCACTCGATGCGCCGTCGTCGGCGAAGGGGGCAGAGATGAGGACGGCATTGGAGCCGTCGCCGTTGAAATTGGTGATGGGGCGGAGTACGGAACCGAAGGCATCGCCCTCCGCTCCTCCAACGACGTGAGAGCTGGCGGTGTCGACTCCGGCGCTGCTGTAGTTGGTCAGCGGACCCCAGAAGATCGATACTCGGCCCTGGTCTCCACCCGGAGTGTCGTAGCCAGCTACCCCAATCAGCAGATCCGCTTGTCCATCGCCATCGAGGTCGGTGATCGCTGCCGCTTCTCCCACCGGCTCAGTCGCTGCTGAACCAACAAACCCGATGGGGCAGGCCCCCCACAGGGCGGTCGAAACGACGGGAGTCGCCGTCCCAGCTATCCGACAGATCACTCCCTTAGCAGCCTGCGCACCGGGGACGCCTACGAAGAGTGCGTGCATTTCGTTGCCGTCTGCATCCCCTGAACCGAGCCAAGTCCCCGCCCGGACGCTGGGCCCAGATCCCGTCCACGAACGGTCCAGATCATCAAAGGTGACCGAACCAGTGGCCAAGTCCACCCCCCCCAGAGCAAGTAGCACCCGGCCCGAACTGCTCGACCAATAGGGCGAGCCAATGGCGAAGTCCATCGTCCCGTCGCCGTTGAGGTCGAAGTCTCCCTCCAGCTGAAGGGTGGGGCTCGAGTCGCTGCCGCTTCGCGCATCAGCCGCCGTGCCCGAGATGAGAAGATCTGCGCCCTCCGAGCCCATGCTCGTCCAAGTGGAAGCGTCCCAGGCAGAGTCGCCAAAGACGATACCCACCCGACCGACCATGCCCTCCGCAGGGTTGTACCAGGGGCAAGTGAAGCCAAAATCACCGACGCCATCGCCGTTCACGTCACCAAGTCCCGCCACCTGGGTACCGCACTGCTCGGTAGAGAAGTCGCCGGTGATGGTGATGTTTGCCATTCCCAAGTTCCAGGAGCCGGTCAGGGACGCGCGTCCGAAGAAGACGTAGACACCGCCTGCCGGCGGGGATGCGGACCAGATCTGGGGCTCTCCTACGATGAGGTCGTCGTAGCCGTCGTCGTTGACGTCAGCGAGGTCAAGCGAATAGCCAAGGGCATCGCCAGGTACGGTGCCTACGAGCGTCAAGTCCGGGCTCAACGAGGACGGCGGGTTCCCCACCAGGAACGACTCGCCGAGGAAGACTTGGATTTGGCCCTTCTGGTTGTCGTAGAGGGGGCTACCGGCGACGAAGTCCAGGTGGGTGCTGTCGGCGAACTGACCCCCACGGCTGATGGCGTCGCCCAGGCGAGCCTGGACCGTGGTTCCCGAGGCGCGTGGGTAGAGCCAGGAGGCCGAGAGCGAGGTGCCGTAGCCTTCGTCGGTGGAACCGTTGCAGTCGTTGTCCTGGCCGTCGGGAAACTCTGAGCCACCCGGGAAGACCGCCGGATTGCCGTCGTCGCAGTCGCCGTTGCACGCGGAGTAACCGTCGCCATCCCCATCGACGGCCGTGTCTTCATCCGTAGTGCCATCGCAGTCGTTGTCCGCCGAGTCACAGAGCTCTGGGGCAGTGGGGTAGCTGGTCGCGTCGTTGTCATCGCAGTCGACGGGCTCAGAGCAAGACGACCAGCCGTCCCCGTCGACGTCGAAGTCCTCGTCGATGAGGGCGTCACAGTCCTCATCCGCTCCGTTGCAGATCTCCTCTGCCGCC
>CAZQTQ010000528.1:0-2949 GCA_964596025.1 uncultured Rickettsiales bacterium | reverse complement strand
CTGACAGACGACCCACATCGAACGGTCTTCGAGCTGCCCTCCTGGGTCCAGGGCATGCTCGACAAGGGCCTCTTGGGAGAGAAGACGGGACAAGGCTTCTACAAGAAGACACGCGGAGCAGACGGCAAGCGCGAGATCCTGGCGCTGAATCCCAAGACCTTGGAATACGAAGTCCAAGAGAAGGTCCGCTTCGACTCACTGGGGGCCATCAAGGACATCGAGGACCCCGGCCAGCGGCTCAATGCCCTGTTCGCGCACGACGACGGGGCAGCCAAGCTGGCCTGGGAAGCGACCGCCGACGTGCTCCTCTACTCCGCAGAACTCCTGGGCCAAATCGCGGACGACGTCGTCAACATCGACCGCGCCATGCGCTGGGGCTTCGCCTGGGACATGGGGCCCTTTGAGAGCTGGGACGCCATCGGGTTGGTCGAGAGCGTCGAGCGGATGAAGGCCGAGGGCCGAAGCATTCCCGAAGTGGTGGGCCTCGCGGTCCAGGCCGGCGGTTGGTACGAACGGCAAGCTGGCACGACCCGCTACCTCGACGCTCTAGGGAGCCAGGAGCGCAAGCCCGTGCCCCAGACCCGTGGCGCGATTTCGCTCGCTGACCTCAAGGAGCAGGGCAAGGTCGTAGCCCAGAACCCGGGCGCCACGCTCGTCGACCTCGGCGACGGGGTCCTGGCTCTCGAGTTCCACACCAAGATGAACGCCGTCGATAACGACATCATCGGCCTCTACAACGACGCGCTCGACCGGCTCGATGGCGACTGGAGCGCCCTGGTCGTGGGCAACGAGGGCCAGCACTTCAGCGCCGGCGCCAACATCATGCTCATCATGATGGCCTCGATGAACCAAGAGTGGGGCCAGATCGAGGCGCTTACCCGCGGCTTCCAGGACGTGAACATGCGGGCGAAGTTCCACCGCAAGCCGGTGGTCACCGCGCCCTTTGGCATGACGCTGGGCGGCGGCTGCGAGATCGCGATCCACAGCGCCGCGACGCGGGCCGCCGGCGAGATGTACTGCGGCTTGGTCGAAGTCGGCGTGGGCCTCCTGCCCGCCGGCGGCGGGTGCAAGGAGATGCTCTGGCGGACCGTGGGCAGCATCCCCGAAGGGGTTCAGGTCGACACCAGTCCCTTTGTCCAGAAGGTCTTCCAGCTGGTGGGCATGGCCCAGGTCAGTACCTCGGCCGAGGAAGCGCGCGGCATGGGCTTCCTGCGACCGACCGACGGCGTCACCATCAACAGCGACACCCTGATTGCGGATGCGAAGGCTGTGGCCCTGGGCTTGGCCCAGGCCGGCTACCGGCCGCCCGAGAAGAAGACGATTCGTCTCCCGGGCCCCACCGGTACTGCGGCCATCAAGAGCGCCATCTGGGGATTTGAGCAGGCAGGGCAGATCAGCGAGTACGACGCACTGATCGGCGGAAAGATCGCTCACGTCCTCTGCGGTGGAAACACGAGCCCCAGCGTCCCCGTCACCGAACAACAGATCTTGGACCTAGAACGCGAGGGCTTCTTGAGCCTCTGCGGCGAAGAAAAGACCGTAGCCCGCATCCAGCACATGCTGATGAAGGGCAAGCCCCTGCGGAACTAACGGGATGCGCCACTCCCGTCTGTCCCAAAGGCACCGACTCACCAAGCGAGACCTACCATGAGCTTTGAAAAGAACCCCCGCGATCCCGTCATCGTCAGCGCCGTCCGCACCGCCATCGGTAAGGGCAAGCGCGGCACCCTGCGCCACACCCGCCCCGACGACCTCTTGGGAGCGGCTCTGAAGGCGGCGCTGGAGCAAGCGCCTGGCCTCGACCCCGCCGCCATCGACGACGTGGTGGTTGGAACGGCCACCCCCGAGGCAGAACAGGGCCTCAACGTCGGCCGGATTGCGGCCAGCATCGCCGGTCTGCCCGACAGCGTGCCCGCCGAGACGGTCAATCGCTTCTGCAGCTCCGGGCTACAGGCCGTGGCCCACGGCGCCGAGCGTGTCTTGTCCGGCTGGGCCGACGTGGTGCTCTGCGGCGGAGTCGAGAGCATGAGCCTCTTGCCAATGGGGGGGCACCATCCCATGCCCAACCCCACGCTGATGGAGAACAAGCCGGAGGTCTACGCCGGCATGGGGCTCACCGCCGAGTTGGTGGCCGAGCGCTACAACGTCAGCCGCGAGGACATGGACGCCTTTGCGCTGAAGAGCCACGACAAGGCGCTGGCCGCACAGGAGGCCGGCCGCTTCGACGAAGAGATCGTCCCAGTGACAGCCACTGTTTTCGACGATGGGGCCAAGAACGAGGTGGTCTTCGCCAAAGACGAGGGACCACGGGCCGGCTCCACCATCGAGGGCCTGGGCAAGCTCAAGACCCCTTTCAAGACCAACGGCAGCGTGACTGCTGCGACTTCGAGCCAGGTCAGCGACGGCGCAGCTGCGGTCCTGGTCATGGCGCGGGAGACCGCCGCAGAACTCGGTCTGGAGCCGCTGGGCGTACTCCGGATGTACTCCGTGGTCGGCGTAGCCCCCGAAATCATGGGGGTGGGGCCGCTGTATGCGATCCCCAAGGCGCTCGACAAGGCCGGGCTCAGTCTCGACGACATCGACGTCTTCGAGATCAACGAGGCCTTCGCCAGCCAGGCTCTGTATTGCATTCGCGAGCTGGGGATCCCCGAGGAGAAGGTCAACCCGAACGGCGGCGCCATCGCCCTGGGCCACCCGCTGGGCTGCACCGGCGCACGCATGACGGCCACCCTCTTGCACGAGATGAAGCGACGGGGCTCCCGCTACGGCATCGTCTCGATGTGCATCGGCGGCGGCATGGGTGCTGCCGGCATCTTCGAGGTGGAGGCCTAACCCAACCGCCTCCACTTCGTGCGGGGCTCGGCGAACAAGGGACACTCTTCCGCTCGAGTTAGCTGACTAGCTGGCGTCTCCTCCGGTAGAAGACCGGCGCCAAGAGCAGCATCAAGA
>CAZQTQ010000527.1:1665-2969 GCA_964596025.1 uncultured Rickettsiales bacterium | reverse complement strand
CATCTGCAGGGATTCTGTCGTGGTCGCTGAGTATCAAAACGACCCACTGGTACACCGCCACGTCAGCACCCGCTGGTACACCTCGTTTGTCGAGGCCCAAGCAGCGGCCAATGCCGAACCCGAAGCGATTCAGGTGCCGATGCTGTGGGTGATCAGCGGAGGGGACCGCCTCTGCCATGCTGGCTGGAACCAGGAGTTCTCGGGCAAGCTCCCAGCCACCTCCACCGAGGTAAAGCTCTTCCCCGATGCCTTCCACGAGGCCCACAATGGGCCCGACAAAGCCAAGGTCATTGCCGCAATGGTGGCGTGGCTCAAAACCCAGACCGCCGCCTAGGCGGCCTTGGAGCAACGATGGACACCGACAGGGCTGAACTGATCGACCTCCTCCGAGAGCTCAGCTACGAGCGGCGCAAGGTCGTCCTCGCCTCCGGACGGGAGAGCGACTTCTACGTGGATGGAAAACAGACGACCTTGAACGCCTACGGGGCCACCCTGGTGGGCAAGGTGGTGGTCAAGACCCTTCGGAGCCTGAACGAGAGCTTCGAGGGCGTGGGCGGCCTGACGATGGGCGCCGACCCCATCGCGACAGCCGCCTCGGTAGTCTCCACCCAGGACGGCGGCCCCCCCATTCACGCCTTTTACGTGCGTAAGGAGCCCAAAGGACACGGAACGCAACGCTACGTCGAGGGGCGCAAGAACCTCCCCGACGGCAGTCGAGTCGCCGTCGTCGAAGACACCAGCACAACCGGGGGCTCCGCCTGGAGGGCCGTCGAGCGCTGCCGGGCCGAGGGCCTTGACGTTCGCGCCGTCATCACGGTGGTCAACCGCGAGGAAGGCGCAACCGAGTTCCTCGCCGAGCGGGGCATGGAGCTGATCAGCATCGTAAGCCTGAGCGACCTGATCGAGGCCGAGGCGTGATGCCGTCCGCCCTTCGCGGCAGCCTCATCGCGGTGCTGACCCTGGCCACGGTCTGGGCCTTTGGTTGCGGGCCAAGCCTCCACCAACAGGCCACTCTCACCGGCTACAGCCCCTATGCAGGCGAGGGCGGGGAGCTCGCCTATAACCGATCGCTCAACCGCTGGACGGATGAGCTGAAGCTCTACAGCCAGTGGGAGACCACGCTCTTGATGCGAGCAACCTACAAGAGCGCCTCCTTCCGAAAGGCCCACACCTTCGAGTACGCACGCCGCTACATCCTCCCCAAGGAGGAGTACCAGCTCCTGCGCGAGAAGGAACTTGAGGACGCGTCCTCCTTCCACGAGATCTTCTTTGCGGTCTGGGCCAACGACACCCGGCAAGGCGAC
>CAZQTQ010000527.1:0-1655 GCA_964596025.1 uncultured Rickettsiales bacterium | reverse complement strand
TCGTCTCGTCTTGCGCGACGATTCGACGGATTCGACGGACGAAGCCGACATGCTCAAGGAAAACCTGCATGTGCGACGAAGCCGACATGCTTGCGACGAAATCGTCGGCGACGACGGGCGCACCGTCCAACCGCTGCTCGTGCGGCCGATCCGGCGGCCCAGCACCGAACTGCTGACCCTCTTCCCCTACATCACCCCCCACGACAAGGTCTTCGTCGCCAAGTTCCCAGTGCTTGCGGGGGACGGCATGCCCTTGGTAACTGGCAAGAGCCGCATGCTCAAGATGCAGGTCGCGGGGGTCAAGGGACGCGGAGAATTGAAGTGGCGCTTTCGGCGAGCCGATCGCGAGGCGGCAGAGGCCGAGGAGTCGGACATCTAGGGGCGGCGGGGCCTGGGCAGGCTCCCTGCTCTCCCGTCCTCACCTGCCGCCAGCCCGCTACCACTCGCGCCGAAGCTGCGACGGCCGCAGCCAGTTGGCGTCATCCCGCGCGGAGCAGCTCAAGTTGCAGTGAAGACCGCGGCTCTCACGGCGCCCCAAGCCCGATCGAATGACGAGCTCCGCCACGGTCACGATGTTGCGCAGTTCGACGAGATCGCGGGTGAGCGTGAAGTCCCAGTAGTAGGTCTGGATCTCGCTCTTGATCAGCTCGATGCGGTGCAGGGCTCGCTCCAGGCGGCGGTCGGTGCGGACAATCCCCACGTAGTTCCACATCAGACGCCGGATCTCGTCCCAGGTGTGCGCGATGACTACAAGCTCATCTGCATCCCGCGCATTCCCGGAGTCCCAGGGCGGAATGTCGATCGGGTCGTGGCTGGCAAAGCGCACCGCGTCCACCTTCGCGCCAACCGCAGCGCGGTGGCCGTACACCGCCGCCTCAAGCAGCGAGTTGGAAGCAAGGCGATTGGCCCCGTGGAGGCCAGTACAGCTGACCTCCCCAGCCGCGAGCAAGCCACCGATCAAGGTCCTGGCCTCAGCATCGACCTGTACCCCACCGCAGAAATAGTGGGCCGCAGGCACGACTGGAATGGGCTCGCGGCTCGGATCGATGCCCAGAGACAAGAGCCGCTCGCTGATGCCCGGGAAGCGCAGCCGTAGGGTCTGCGCGTCCATGTGACTCACGTCGAGAAAGACACATTCGAGACCATGCCGTTTGATCTGGGCATCGATTTCCCGGGCCACGACGTCTCGGGGCGCCAGACTGCCCATCGGGTGTACGTCCTCCATAAAGGGGGAGCCGTCCGGCAGCCGCAGGATTCCACCCTCGCCGCGCAGCGCTTCGGAGATGAGGAAGGTCTTGTTCTTTGAGTGGTAGAGGCAGGTGGGGTGGAACTGGACAAATTCCATGTTGGCGAGCACCGCACCAGCCCGATAGGCCATCGCCATCCCGTCCCCGGTGGCGATGTCGGGGTTGGAGGTGTAGCGGTAGACCTTGCCGGCACCGCCGGTGGCCAACAGGGTGACACTGGCCTCGATCACCTCCACCTCGCCCCGGGTCACGTCGAGGGCGTAGACCCCCAGGCAGCGGTCGCGCTGTCCCGGCGCCCAGCCCTCCGGCCCACCAGGTCCGTAGCGGACCTCCACCTCGGGACCGCTCAGGCCCAGTCGCCGCTTTGCGACGTGGCGGGCCACCTTTCGCTCGGTAATGAGGTCGATG
>CAZQTQ010000526.1:0-2976 GCA_964596025.1 uncultured Rickettsiales bacterium | reverse complement strand
GCTCGCTCTTCTTCCGGAAGAGGCGGCGCGGCAGCGGGCCGAAAGAAGGCGACGGCGACGACGTAGGTGGCGTAGAGGCTGGCCAGCAGGATCCCGGGGAGGAGCGAACCGACGAAGAGGTCGCCGACCGAGACCCCGAGCTGATCCGCGAGTACCACCAGAACCACGCTGGGCGGGATGATCTGGCCGAGTGTGCCCGAGGCCGCGATGATCCCCGTGGCCAGCTCCTGGGAGTAGCCGTAGCGCAGCATGACAGGCAGCGAGATCAGCCCCATGGCTACGACCGAGGCTCCCACGACGCCGGTGGCCGCGGCCAGGAGTGCGCCGACGAAGACCACGGCCAGGGCCAGTCCCCCGCGCAGGGGTCCAAAGAGCATCCCGATGGTCTTCAGGAGGTCTTCTGCGAGCTTGCTCTTCTCCAACATTGTCCCCATGAAGATGAAGAATGGGACCGCCAGGAGGATGTAGTTCGACATGATCCCGAAGCACCGTTCGGGAAAGGCGTAGAGCAAGCCCCAGTCGAAGTAGCCCAACTCGACGCCGACGCCGGCAAAGATCAGGGACGTGCCGGCCAGCGCAAAGGCGACGGGGTAGCCCGTGAAGATGAGCCCAAAGGCCACCACGAACATCACCGGTCCGAGTGCGCCCTCGGTCATGCAGCCTCTTCCGGAGTGCCCTCGGGGTCGCTTCCGTCGTGCCCTCGAAGGCGCAAGAAGTTGCGAATCGCCATCGAGCAGCCTTGCAGGCCCAATAGGACGAAGAACAGCAGCAGGGCTGCTTTGAGTGGGTACCGCGGCAGGCCCCCGGGGTCGGGTGACAGCTCGCGGACTGAGATCGAGCTGAGTACCGAAGGCCAGCTGAGCAGCAAGCCGACGGCGCAGAAGGGCAGCAGGAAGAGCAGGGTCCCAACCAGGTCGACCCAGGCCTTTCCTCGGGGGCTGAGGCGACCGTAGAAGACATCGACCCGCACGTGCCCGTCGTGGCGCAGGGTGTAGCCCGCGCCGAGCAGGAAGAGCAGGCTGAACAGGTACCACTGTCCCTCGATGTAGGCGTTGGAGCTGAAGTCCGTGCCGATGGACCGGCCAATGTAGCGGGCGATGGCGTTGAAGGCGCCGAGCAGGACCATGAGGAGCGCGAGCCAGGAGCAGGCGGCGCCGACCCGGTCGCTAGCGGAGTCGATGGAGCGGACGATGCGGAGGAGAACGGACATTATGAAGCGGCCTCAGGGGCGCGAATTGCTGCAGGTTAGCAGCCCCGAAATCAGGCCGTTACAATGCGCCTACTGAGGAGTGGCAATGGCACTGGACAATGATTTCAAGGCGGCACTGGCCTCATGGGTTTCGGGGGTGTCCGTCGTGACGGCGACGGTTGCAGGCAAGCACTACGGTCTGACTGTCTCCAGCTTCTCCTCCCTCTCCCTCGACCCGCCGCTCGTACTTGTCTGCCTGCAGAAGAGCAACCGGCTACCCTCGATGATCGAGGAGTCGCAGGCCTTCGCTGTCAGCATTCTGGAGCGAAGCCAGGAGGCGGCCTCCAATTACTTCGCAAGCCGAGGCCGGGAGCCGAGCGAGGACTTCACGACGATCCCCGGTGGCTTCAGCGGTACGGGACAGGCGGTGGTGGACGGCGCCCTGGCTGTCCTGAGCTGTCGTCTGCACACGATGGTTCCTGAGGGAGATCACTGCATTGCTGTGGGCGAGGTAGTCGAGGCGGAGTGCCGCGAGGGCGAGCCCCTGCTCTACTACCGGCGAGCCTACCGTTCAGTCACCTGAGATTCCGCCTAGGCGGGCTGCCCGCCGAGGAGATCCCGAGCCACGAGTTTGAGGCGAAGCGCCTCGGCCCCGCCAAATTGAATCGCCTCCATGCCCACGCCCTCGGCCCCACTGCAATTTCTCCCTTGGTCGTCGACGAAGAGGCAGCGACTTGGCGGGCGCTCCAAGGCGGCTGCTGCCTGCCGGAAGGTCTCCGCATCGGGCTTGCGCAGACCCGTCTTGCACGAGACGAAGGTCCAAGGAAGGTAGCGGCTTAGGCCGAGCTTCTCCTCGATCATGCGGTACCAGCAGGGGTAGTTGGACAAGACGTGCATCTCCACGTCGTCCTGCCGCAAGTCCTCGAGCAGGGCCTCCATTCCAGGCATCCAGCGGTAGCCCCCGCGGAACAGCTCGAGGAAGGCGTCGCGATCGAAGGAACGCCCGTCTCGGAAGAAGCCCGACAGGAACGTCTCTTGGTCGACTTCCCCCCGCTCGAATGCGGGCCAGAGCCCCGGATCTCGGGCCTTGCCGAGCTCATCCCAGCTGCAGTCGAAGAAGGCGAGCATCTCGCGATAGGGGTCGACGACGAGGGTGTCCATGACGTCGAAGAGGACTACGGTGTTCACGGGCAGTCCGGTGCCGGGGCGGATTGAGGAGGGGACTTTCGGTCGGAACGCTCCTCCTCCGCGAGGGCCAGCATCGCTTCGTAGGGGTCATTGTCAAAGCTCCAGGGCCCTACTCGGGTCGATTCGTCGAGTCCGGCCACCAGAAGGGTCAGGTAGTCCTCCCGGGGAATCTCCCGAGCCCCGAACCGCTCAAGGTGATCGGTGTGGACTTGGCTGTCGATGAGGCTGAAGCCCCAGCGGACCAGCTGCTGTCCAAGGGCCACAAAGGCCACCTTTGAGGAGTCGTTGGTCCGCGCGAACATGGACTCACCGAAGAAGACGCTCCCCAGGGAGACCCCGTACAGCCCGCCGACCAGTCGGTCGTCGACCCAGGCCTCCACTGAGTGGGCGAAGCCCTTTGCGTGCAGCTCCTCGTAGGCCTCGATCATTGAGTCGGTCACCCAGGTTCCTTCCTGCTCCGGACGCACTACGTCGGCGCAGGCGCGGATCACCTGATCGAAGGCCTCATCCAGGCTCAGGCGGAAGGGCTGCTGCTTGATGCGCTGCCGCAGGCTCCGACCGATGTGCAGGTCGTCGGGCAGGAGGACAAAGCGCGGATC
>CAZQTQ010000525.1:0-2980 GCA_964596025.1 uncultured Rickettsiales bacterium | reverse complement strand
ACAACCACGAGCGCCTCATCATCACCCCCCAGGTCATCCACTTCCTCGACGCAAACCCCGAAGCGGGCCCGGCCCTGGTCGACCGGGTGCGCAGTTTCCAACGCCTCTACGACATCATCCCCGACCCCCCCCCGGAACCGGTAGCTTCGTCCGCCCCAGCATCCGCATCCAGCGCCCTCGGGGATGCGCAGCCCGCACCCCCTGCGCAGGGAACAGCAGGTGTATCCGCAGATGACCCGCCTGCGGACGGAAGCGAAGAGGTCGGTCTAGCGGCAGCGGCAGCAGAAGCCCCCGAGTCCACAGGCTGGGGCCAGGCCGGCTCCGAACGGGGAGTCTCGGTCACGGAGATGGGCTACGCCATGCCCATGACGGCAGCTCCTGATCACGTGACCATGCCCCCCGAGTTCGTCGTCGGCGAGGTCTACCTCCCCCCCCCGCCGCCCCCCGGTTTCGTACCCATCGCAGGTCTTATCAACCCCCTCCAAGGCCACTTTGGCGCCTGGGGGATCGCCCACAATCCGAACTTCCTCGCTCCCCCCGATTCCGCTGGCGCCCCCATCTTGGACGCCTCGGCTGCCTCCCTCGCCCAAGCGTCAACAGCCCCGAAGCGTGGCCCCGTGGAACTAAGCCTGGATATCAGCGAAGCCAATTCGCTCGGTGAAAACGACTTCAGCTTTGGCTTCGACGAGGACGACGAGGACTTCGAAGGCGACCTCGTCGACGAACGGGATCGCAAGGACGAAGACGCCGACGCCCGCAGCAAGAAGGCGATCTCCGATATGAAGGTCGGAGAGAAGATCAAGCTGGCCTACAAAGGCAACAAGTCGGTGCGCGAGTTCTTGGTGCGGGACACCAACAAGGTGGTGGCAACTGCCGTGATCAAGTCCGGGCGCATCACGGACAGCGAAGTGCTGTCCGTCGCGACCAATCGCTCCATCCACGAGGAGGTGATCCGGGAACTCTCGATGAACCGGGAGTACCTGCGGAGATACCCCGTGAAGGTCGCCCTGGCGAACAACCCGAAGACCCCGATCCCGACCGCAATCACCCTGCTGAGCGGATTGCACATCAAGGATCTCAAGCTGCTTTCTAACAACCGCAACGTGAGTTCAGCGGTCTTTACGGCCGCTACCCGCCTCTACAAGCAGAAGAGGCAGATGCAGCAGTAGACGATGCACGAGGCCGGCCCAGGCCCGCATTGACGCCATCAAGGGCCTCAGCAGGGCCGAAGACGCCTTAGAAGGGAAGGGAGGAGCAGTTCAGCTCCAGGGCATCGGCTACCGCCTGGCAGGTCACATCGCCTCGGTAGACGTTGATACCTTCCCGAAGGCCCTGCGTCGTGCGCACAGCCTCGGCGACGCCCTGGGTGGCGATGCGAACTGCGAAGGGCAGGGTGGCATTGGTCAGGGCGAAGGTGCTGGTCCGCGCCACGGCGCCAGGCATGTTAGCGACTCCGTAGTGGACGATTCCGTCCACTAGGTAGGTCGGATCGGCATGGGTCGTCGGGTGCGTTGTCTCGACACACCCCCCCTGATCTACAGCGACATCGACAATGACCGAGCCCGGCTTCATGAGGCTGAGCATGTCCCGTGTAACCAGGTGGGGAGCGCGTGCGCCCGGGATCAAGACCGCTCCGACCACGAGGTCCGCTCGACGCAACGCTTTCTCGATGTTCAGGCGGTTGCTCATCAGGGTCTTGACGCGGCTGCCCCAGATGTCGTCGCAGTAGCGCAGCTTGTCGAGATCGATGTCGAGAATCCACACTTCGGCACCCAGACCTGCGGCCATTTTCGCCGCGTTCCGGCCCACGATGCCCGCACCGAGAATCACCACCACCCCGGGCTCGACGCCGGGCACGCCGCCCAACAGCACACCCCTCCCACCGTGAGGAACTTCGAGGGTCGTAGCACCGGCTTGGACCGCCATGCGGCCGGCCACCTCCGACATGGGAACAAGCAAGGGCAGGCCGCCATCCCGACCCACAATGGTCTCATAGGCCACACCGATGATCTCCCGATCGAGCAGCTTGCGGCACTGCTCGGGATCCGGGGCCAAGTGCAGGTAGGTGTAGAGAATCTGGCCCGGAGTCATGCGGGAAAACTCATCGCCCCGGTCATTTGCCACCGGCTCCTTTACCTTGATGATCATCTCGGCTTCCGCCCACAGGGCATCCACGTCGGTGGCGAGCACGGCCCCTTGGCGCAGGTACTCCTCATCGCTCAATCCAGCACCCAGACCCGCTCCTTCTTGGATCACGACGCGGTGGCCCGCGTCGGCGAGGGCCTTGACTCCAGAAGGCACGAGTCCGACTCGGCTCTCCTGCGGCTTGATCTCCGTGGGCACACCAATGATCATCATCGACTCCTAGGGGGGACCTTGGTTTGGCCCCGGTGGATTCAACTCGGGCTCTGTTCCCGAGAAGCGCGGCGATTGTAGGCCAGGAATGAACGCTCGGGTCAAGGCCATAACCGTCCTTCTTTTTGGGGGACTGCTCATCGCGGCAATGTCCAGCGATTTGCGAGCTGAGGACGACGCTACTGCACCCACTGAGGACGAGCGTACAGGGCACCAGCCGGGCCGCAAAGCCAAGGAGGACTCCGCCGACGGCACTGAGGGCGGGCTGAGCCAGCGCGTCGCGGATCTCGTGATCCGGCTCGCCACAGAGAAGGCCTCTCGTCTTCTTACCCACGGCGAACACCTGGATCGAGCCGCAGCTTGGGCCGCCAAGGCCGCCCTCGCAGGACCAGTCGACCGCACGCTCCTGCGGCAAGAACTCTGGAACCAGGGGGTGCGTGACTTCGAGTTCGCGCCCCTGTCGGTCGTTGTGCGGGGGCTAGCCCCCGAGCGGGTACTTCGTTCCCTCCTGGACGACGCCACCATCCCTTGGCACCGCCTCAACGCACTGGGCGTCGGCATCCAAGAGGCGGGGGACCGCCTTGCGATCACCATACTCTTGTCCCGCCGTTCCGCCGTCTTCTCC
>CAZQTQ010000524.1:0-2980 GCA_964596025.1 uncultured Rickettsiales bacterium | reverse complement strand
GCGTGGGCCCTTGGCGACGACAAGGCCCCACTCCCCACCTGGGAGCTGGCCAACGCTACCGCCACCCTCCAGCCCGAAGCCCTAAGTCCTAAGCCTTGAGCGCTCTCAGCCGATCGGATGATGGCGTGACGCGCTCGGGGAGCGGGACTGGAGTCCACGTTCCGCAGTCCGTGCGTCGCTGCACACGGGTGCTACACGATGTCCAGGCTTGGCAGCGACCTCAACCGCGGAAGTGCCCTCTGCAATCGCTGCCGCTCCAAGTCTCCCCTGGAGTGTCGGCGAGGGACCACTCTGGCGGCAGTCGTCCTCCAGGCGGATTCCGAAGGCGGAGGCAGGACGCCCACGGGTCCAGCATGCGACTCGCTGGTCAGCGAAGCGACGGATTTCGGGCAAGATAAGGAGCGGACACTCCTCGATGGCTGGACGACGGTCTACAAAAAGCACGCCCCCTGAGGGGGCAGCAGCCGAACACCCGGGCACCGGAGCCCCAGGGGCAGCCCTCCCGGTCCCCTTGGCGCCGTCCCTGTGGGACAGGCCAGCCGTCCAATTCAGCTTCGCACTCATTCCCTTGCTCGTCGCAGGTGGCCCCTTTTTCCTCGGCCGGGGCGTGGACATCCCCGACGACGCCATCTACTCCACCATCTCCACCTGGGAGTGGGTGCAGACCGCCTGGAGGACCGGTCAGAGTCCCTGGCTCGTGCCCGGCAAGATGGGCGGTGTCTCGCTGTTTACCGAAGCGGTGCAGATGGGACCCATCTACCCGGCGATGGCGCTCGCCTACTTCCTTCCGGTCTCCATCGCCCTCCCGATCGCATTCTTCGGCCACGCCCTCGCCCTGCTTTGGGCCGTGCGCTGGGCCGCCATCGGCTTTGGCGTACGGCCGGGCTTGGCTACGCTCGCCGGAGCCGCGCTGACGGCCGGCCCCGTCGGACTCGCCGCATTCATCGAATGCCAGACGGACACCTGGCCGGCCCTGCTCTGGTATCCGGTGATTCTGGGTGCCCTCGTGCGCTGTGATGGAGCCGAATCGAAGCGGGTCCAAGCCCGCTGGGCGCTGACCGGCGGACTGGCCCTCGGGCTCCTGCTTCTGGGATCGCACATGCGGCACTCCGCAGGGACGTGCGGCGCTCTTGGCCTGTGGTTTCTCTTGCGCGGCGGCGGACTTCGCGGCCTGCTGTGGCCCATCGCAATCACAGCGATCGGCCTGGTGGTTGGCGCACCGGGCTACCTTCCCGGCCTGCTCGAATGGTCAGAGGCCCAGAACGCAACCCGCTCGGTGGCCAGCATGGCCCTCCCGCCACACCAGCCGTTGCAGTGGACCTTCCTCTCGTCGTGGCTCGCCCCCAAGCCCTTCATCACCACCCGAGAGTTCGGCGTGGGGGCGCTGCTGGGGGCAACCTTCCTCGTCGGAGTACTCCGGAGCACCCCGGGGGTTCGCAGACTCTCCTGGTTCGTCGGCCTCCTCCTGATCGCCTCCGGCGGCTTCCCGGGGATCCGGTGGCTTCTCTTCCCGCTGACCTGGCTCGCCCATCCGACACTCATCATCTACTACGCCCAAGCGATGGCACCGGCCGCGATCGTGGCCGCCTTTGGGCTCCAACAACTCCTGTCCATGCCGCGGTCTGAGGCGCTGGCCCTCCTCAAGGGACCGGTCGGGGTCGGCCTCGGCCTCTTCCTTGGGGCTGCCATCCTTCGGCTTCTCCTGGGCACTGCGACCTTGCCCTCCCCCTACCAGTGGACGATCTACCTGCACAGCGTGGTGCAGACTTTCGCCGTCCTGGCTCTGGGCGGTGTCCTGCTCGCCACCCTCGGTGCCGGAACCAACAGCCGGACGGTGGCGTTTGCGATGCTCGTACTTCTGGACCTCAGCATCCTGGGCATCCGCTATCACCTAGCCATCCCGTCCCTGCCCCTGACCCTCGAAGCGAGGCTTGGTGTGGCAGGCGAGGACCTGCTCCAGGACGGCTCCATCCACATCGAGGAGTTCGCCAACCTAACGATGGACGGCCTGCACTTCTCCGACTCCTTCCAAAGCGCCATAGGCGCCGCAAACTTCGACTACGAGGAGTTCTCGTTCGAAGGCGAGGTCGATATCCTGGAAGAGGAGACGCCAGTCCTTCAGGACTTTCTCTTGAACCGTCGCTGGCCCGTTCACCTGGCGGCGGCACGGGGCTGGAGGAGCCTCTCGGGTCGAGTCAAGCTCCCACCCGCCCGCCAGGTTGCCATCCTTCTTCCTCTGGCCGTAGCGCTTGGTCCCGATGAAGACGCCGAGATCATGGCCGGCGAACACGTCGTTGATGCCGGCCTGACCCGCCGCCTCTTTGGCAGCCCCGATGGCCTGGGTTGGCAGACCCTAGCCCTGCACGGCATCCCAATCGCCATCTCCGAGATGGGGCAGACCTTCCACATCGAGAACCTCGCGCCCCGCTGCTACTCCCCCGCTTCGGTCCTGACCGCGGCAAAGGAACACGAGCGAGTCGACCGGCTCCTGCAGGGAGGATTCCAGGTGCAGGGCCCGGCCCTCATCGAGGTGATCCTGGAGGGGGGAGAAAACCTAGTCCCAGCCCGCGTGAGCTGCGAACCGAAGGGCCTGTCGGTACGGAGCGCTGCGGACGGGCCCTCCCTGGTGGTCTTCCGTGAGAGGCTGCATCCGGGCTGGTCAGCACACCTAGACGGAACCGGGGAGAAGCTTCCGATCCTGGCCGTCAACCAGGTCCACATGGGCGTTCTCTTACCGCCGGGGGTGCACGAAGTCCGCTGGCGATTCATGCCCCCCGGTTTGCTCCTCGCGCTGTGGATTTCGACGCTGGCCGCTGTCTTGACGGCGGGTGGCATCGTAGGCCTCCGTCGAGAGAAGGAGGTCCCGGCTGCGGTTCCCCCCCCGTCTTCGGGCCCACCCGAACACTCGGACCCCGCCTCCGACCAACTCGCATGAAGCTCCTTGGCCTGAGTGCGCTGATCTCGCTGGCTCTGTGCCTCG
>CAZQTQ010000523.1:2773-3008 GCA_964596025.1 uncultured Rickettsiales bacterium | reverse complement strand
CAGGAACCGCGGACGACGTCAGCTACGCCGTGGTCCCCGACGGTGCGCTGGATGGCGATGTCGACATCGCCATCGAAGAGGTCGATGCCGGCTCAGTCGCTGAGCCGACGGAAGGCCTCGAGCTGGCCTCGGGTGTCTTCGCTTTCACTCCCCACGGCACTCAGTTCAATAGCCTGGTGACCATCAGCTTGCCTTATGACAGTGTCGTCCACCCTGAGCCCTCTGCTCTGGCCGT
>CAZQTQ010000523.1:0-2763 GCA_964596025.1 uncultured Rickettsiales bacterium | reverse complement strand
TTGCAGACGGTTTTGCCGAGTTCGGGACTGACCGCTTTAGCTACTACGCAGTGATGGAGGGCGAGGCGCTCGGAGATGACGACGACTCGGCCGCGGGCGACGACGACGACGACTCGGCCGCTGGCGACGACGACGACGACTCGGCCGCTGGCGACGACGACGATTCGGCTGCGGCAACCTGCGACAGCCCGTTGTTCTCGGACAACTTGGATGCGGTTATCGGTACGGAGCCGGGGCCATTTCTGCCCTCCCTTCCGGCTGGCTCAGACATAGACCTCGCCTACGCTTATGGCGCCAACGCCTCGAATACCGCCTGGGTCTGGTGCGAGAGCCACGAAGGGGACCAACACAACTTGGCGGTAGTCGCTGACGGGAAGATCACCCTCCTGAGGGACGATCATGCAGTCGCCAATGTCGGGTCCGGTCCTGGCTCAGGAACCCCAGCGGTGAACGTCTGCTCCCCAGTAATCGATGCCTCTGCTTGTACTGAGACGACTCTCGCGTTCCAGCACTCCTTGTTCCTTGAAAGCGGGGCTACAACCCAGTTGGTGGTCATCGAGCCAGGTGCTTGTTGCTCAGGCTGGTCGGGTTGGGACTCCCCCTTTGACGCATCCCAGGTGGTTTCGTCTTTCACGGTGGGTACAGGCTCCAGTGGTCTTGAGGACTACACCGCTGACTTGAGCGGCTACGTGCCGGCTTCTGGCCAGTTCCGCATCGCCTGGCAGTTAGCAGTTCCGGACACCGCCACCACCGCTTACCCCACCTGGGCGTTCGACAACATCGGGGTCACGGGCTCGGACTGATCGAAATCGGGCCCGCTCCAACGCTCAAGGGCACACATCCTGACCAATCCAGGCCTCGAGTGCTGCCGCAAGGTCGGCATACACCGTCTCGAGCCCTGGGGCCGGCCCTGTGACGTAGAGGTCGGTTGCCTCCCAGCGGTCGTTCGCGAGGTCGAACAGGTCCACCTCTCCGGTGAGACGACAGATGAGCTTGTACGTCGCGTCGCGGATTGCGTGCCCTTCGTCTCGGCCCTTGGAGTTCTGGCCCCCGAATAGCTCCGTCAGCATCTGCTCGCGACCCCCTCCCGACTGGAGCAGCAACGGCCACAGGCTCTCGGAGTCGACGGGGTCAGCGGCGGTCGCAGTTGCCACATCGACTCCGGCGGTCTCCAGGACGGTCGCGAACACATCCACGACCGAAACCAGGGAATCGTCGGTTCGGCCTCCGTCGATGCCCGGTTCCGCCACAACGAACGGGACCGCCGCGCCCCCTTCGCTGAGGGTGCCCTTGGCGTGGTCCTGGTCGAAAGGTTCCCCAACCACCGGGCGGGCCGAGCCGTTGTCGCCCAGGAAGATCACGACGGTGTCGTCGTACTCTCCAGTGGCGCGAAGGTGGTCGACCAGGCGCCCAATCTCGGTGTCGAGCGCCTGGAGCATAGCCAGGTAGTACTCGCCCGCCTGGCCTACCGCCACGTCGTCGTTGTCCTCGAGGTGGTCGTAGTCGTGCAGATCGTTCGGCGGCTTGTGGAACGGGGCGTGAGGCGCGTTGAACGCCATCCACAGCAGCCAAGGGACATCTTCTCCGAGCGTGCCGAGCCAGGAGATCGCGTCGTCGACGTTCACGCTGGTGGCGTATCCGGTCTCGTGGCCGGCGGTTCCGTCCACTACACGCTCCCACGCGGTGTAGGACTGCACGTCGCCCCTGATCAGGCCCGCGAAGTGCTGCCAACCCGCTTCACCCGGAGCATCATCCTGGAGCGACAGGTGCCACTTGCCGATGTTCGCGGACGCGTACAGCGGCGCATGCTCTGCGAGGAGTCTCGGCAGGGTTGGCGTCGTCAGGTCCAAGGCGTTCCCCGTGGGTCCGCCCAGCAAGGGTCCTCCGACACCGTGTTGGTAGGGAAACATGCCGGTTAGCATCGTGGCCCGGGTGGGCGAACAGGTCGGCATCGCCCAGGCGTTTTCGAAGCGCACCCCGCTGGCGCAGAGCGCGGCGAGGTTGGGCATGGGCGCGTCGTCCGAACCATTCCCGACCGCGTAACAGGGCGACGTCGAGTCGAAAGAAGCGCCGTCCAACCCCAGGTCGTCTGCGATCAACAGCAGGACGTTCGAACCGACCGGGATCGCTCCTGGGGCATCGTCGTCCGTAGAGGAGTCATCGTCGCCCGACGAGTCATCGTCGTCGTCGGCGGCGGTGTCGTCATCGTCGGCAGTGTCGTCATCGTCTCCGACATCACAAGCCGGCGGAACCAGCGGGCTTATGGCCAGAAGCAACAACAGCAGCCTTCGCTTCATGACTTCCCGTTCAGGTGCGAAGGAAACGTTACCAAACAAGGGTCAGCAGGAGGTTGGGGGAGGTCAGCCAAGTGCCGAGCGCGTGTCGGCGAGGGCCTGACCCAGCTCGGAGTCGGGACCAGCCTCGATTTCGATGGCGATGGCCGTAGCTTCGGCGAGGGCGGTAGCGGCAGCGCTCGGATCGCCGGCGAGGTGTTCGACCTGGGCCTTCTTGCACAGCAGCTTGCCGAGCTCCAGCTGGTAAACGCCACGAACCTGCGGTTCACCCATGTCGAGGAGGGCGCGGGCCTCGTCGAAGGCGCCCTGCTGGGCGCGGATGAGGGCGAGAGAGCCACGGAAGGCGCCGGCGGCGACGGGCCAGGTCTCGTCGCTAATCGCGATGGCATCTCGAAGGTGGGCCTCGGCGGATGGCAGATCGCCCTGGGAAAACAGGAGGTCACCGAGGTTTCCGAGGGTGATGCCCTCA
>CAZQTQ010000522.1:0-3008 GCA_964596025.1 uncultured Rickettsiales bacterium | reverse complement strand
CAATCACGCATCGCTAGCTCAGCAGAGTGAACATAAGGGCTCTTATCGGCCCTATACGCCGTAGGAGGCGAAGTTCTGAGGTCGCCCTGCTGCCTTCCTCCTGGACACTTCTCCCGTAAGTCTCCCGATCAGCGATCTCGAGCAGCGATCTAACCCACCTTGATTACTAGGTAATTGTCCGCAGACAGCGGACCCCCATGCGTCTCCGCCAACGCTGCCCCTGGCGCATACATCCCCTCCGCTAAACTCCCCACCAGGGGACCCCATGCACACAACACCGCTCAAGAAAGCCGCCGCCGCCCTGCTGACCCCCTCCAGGGACCACACAGGGACCACATAGGATCGGCATCTCCATGCTTTCTGGTGTTCCCCCATGTCAGTCCATGATCTTCAGACCCGAGGGATTACGAACACTTAGGCTGTAAGTGCCTGATATCAGGAGGCTGGGGCAGCGCGACGCCTGCGCTCGGCTCCCTGAATAGGCGGCGCTGCACCCGGGACCTTGCGATGAGCGATTCAGAAAAGGGACCCTTGAGTCGCCGCCGGCGGTTCATGAAGCTGGCCGGAATGACGGCTTCGGTGGCGAGCAACTATGCCCGCGGCCAGATCAAGGGCGTCTTCCAGGATGCCGACACCCGGGCCCGGGAGCGGGCCCAAAACGACGCGTGGTCGGGAGAGCTCATTGCTCAGACGCTCGGTGAGCTGAAGGGCGCGGCCATGAAGGTGGGCCAGATCGCTTCGGTCGCCCGCGACCTCCTGCCGCCGGACCTGGTGTCGTCGCTGTCCTCGCTGCAGCGGGACGCTCCCCCCATGGACTACGAGGTCATCGCGGAGCAGATCGAACGCGAGCTCGGCAGTCCGCCGGAGCTGCTCTTCCAGCGCTTCGACCGCGCACCCTTCGCGGCCGCCTCCATCGGGCAGGTGCACCGTGCCCGCACCGACGATGGTCGGGAGGTCGTGGTCAAGGTGCAGTACCCGGGCGTCGACGAGAGCGTCGACTCGGACATCGCCCACCTCAAGCTCGCCTTGCGGGCCAGCGGTCTCGTGAGCACGCGGCGGAAAGCCTTCGACGCCTTCTTCGTCGAGCTACGCGACCGGATGCGTGAAGAGGTGGACTACACCCACGAAGCCCAGAGTGTCCGCTGGTTCCGCGCGCTGCATGCGGGAGACAAGCACCTCATCATTCCCGAGGTGGTGGGGGAGCGCAGCTCGGGCCGCATCCTCACCCTCACCTACGAGCCCGGCGACCAGCTCAAGGATATGGACGCGCTCGACTACGACCAGGAGACCCGCAACCTTATCGGAGCGCGCATCGGGCACATGATCTACCGCCAGATCTTCGAGTTCCATGCGGTGCACGCCGACCCCAACCCGGCGAACTTCGCCTTCCGCAAGAATGGCGAGGTGGTGCTCTACGACTTTGGCTGTGTGAAGGTCTTCCCCCAGCAGCACGCGGCCGACTACCGGGACATGATGCGGGCCTTCCGCGACGAAGACCATGCGGCGATCCAGCAGGGCCTGGAGAAGCTGGGACTGCAGAAGAAGGGCGCTCACGTGCCCGACCAGCACGAGCTCTACCGGGAAATCCGGTCCTCCTTCGGGCCGTTCCTGTTCGAAGACGGGGTCTTCGAGTTTGACAAGACCGTCGGGCACGAGATCTTCACGCGCTTGTTGGCGAAGGGACTGCGTCGCCCGCGGCAATTCCAACCCTCGGCATCCATCCTGTTCACCGACCGTGCCCAGACGGGCCACCTCATGAACATGATGAAGATGCGCGCCTGCTTCAACATGCATCGCATCTACGAGACCTACCTCGCGCTGCCCCAGCTGGGCGACGAGGGCTTCGAGGCGCGCATGCGGACCGTTCCAGAGCGTCCACCGGTGTAGTTGGGTACCTGCTGCCTTTGCTAGCTCAGCAGAGTGAACAGAAGGCCTCTTATCGGCCCTATACGCCCCCTCGATCCGCCAGGATCGTCCCACATTGTCAAACCGACGCTTGTGACTCCTGAGCAAATCCAGGCACTTAAGCAACCCTGTCAAACAGAATGCGGCTTGTCCGTAGGAGTCGAAGTTCTGAGGTCGCCCGGAAGACCTGACGAGCCTAAGGGGAATTGACGTCTCCACGGCGAAGGCCTGTCCGAAGCCGCGAAGGGCCGGAGGATGGGGGCCGAAGCGGGCCCCCCCAGGACCTGATCCGGGGCATACTCGCGCCCCACCGAGGAGAAGCGATGGCCCACGAGCAAGAGAAGCGGAACGCCCGACGCATCCTGGAGGGGCTCGAGGATGCGAGACTGAGCACCCCGGAAACCTTCCACCTGGTCTCGGATGCCGACCCAGCGCTCGTGTATTTCCTCTTCGCCTGGCTGCGGGCACGCTACCCCTCCAGCCACCCTGCGAGCGACGGCGTCCTGGGACGATTAGGCACGCTGTGCACGGCCCACCCCCAGGTCGCGCGCATGGCTCTGGCCGGCGAGGCCGACTCCATTGTCGCGTGGTTCGAAGAGGGCCACAGCTACCGCGACTACACGTCGAGGGAGTTTATCGAGCTGGTCATCGACAAGCTCGAGGGCTGAGCCGGACCGGCCCTGTGAGAGCACCCCCTGCGCCCCCGTCCTCAATTTCGAGCGGCCCCACTCGGCCACTCGCGTCGACAGCTACCATGGCTTCGCAGCTGCGGGCTTCGGTGGCGGGAAATACCTAGTGTCTGGAACCTTCGACTACTTCATCGCCCTCGATGGCTTCGGGCTCAACGGCTTCGAGGGCTTCGGCGGGGTGGCTCGGCTACGCTGCAATCCAGCAGCGAATCGCTACGACATCGCCGTGAAGTTCTTCGACGGTGTGGCCGGGGGCCACGCCACCCAGATCAACCCACAGGGCACGATCGGCTACCTGGGCAACCTCTCCCAGACGTTGCTGTTCTACGACCCCCGCAGCCTCGAAGAACTCAAGCGCCTGTCCACTCTGCGCTTCCACGCTCCCGAGACCTTCTACAGCAGTCAGACCCACGT
>CAZQTQ010000521.1:0-3055 GCA_964596025.1 uncultured Rickettsiales bacterium | reverse complement strand
CACCAGCAGCCTCATCCCGCGAAGCGCCGGCCAGAGCGCCCCAGTAAGCAACGTCCCCACCCGAGAAGACACCTTCTTCGGGCGGGTCGAGGAGCGACGGCGTGCAAAGGTCCTGTTGACGTCGTCCAATGCAGCCCTCGTGACCCTGTGCGGCGGCCCGGGCACCGGGAAGACCCGACTCGCCCAGCAGATCGCCCAGGATCTCGAGGCGGCGTTCCCCGGGGGCACCTGGTTCTGCGACCTCAGCGAGGCTGAGAGCTCCTCGACGGCGGCAAGCCTCGTAGCCACGGCAGTGGGCGACCCGGCAGAGTCCGGCTCCGGAGGGGCGCCGGTGATCCCGAGCCTCCGGAGCCTCGGTCGGGCACTGCTCATCTTGGACAGCTTCGAACGCCTCACCACCTCATGCCACGAGACCCTGGTCCGTTGGCGGGCTGAGGCCCCAGAGCTGACGATTCTCGCAACCAGCCAGGTGGCCCTTGGGCTTCCCGGCGAGACGGTCCTGCAGGTGGAGCCTCTCCCCCTCCCCGCGTCCAAGCGCTCCCATTCGGAAGAACCCGCACAATCCCCCGCGGTGGCGCTCTTCATCGATCGGGCCCGTTCCACGCGCCCCGGATTCCAACCCGGACCCGGCGAGATGGACGAGATTGTGGCCATCGTTCAGGAGCTCGACGGGCTTCCCTTAGCCATCGAGCTCGCCGCCGCACGTGTGCGCTTGCTCTCCCCGGCCCAGATCCGCGAGCGCCTCAGCCACCAGCTCGACCTACTCAGTCGAAACACCGGTGGCAGCTCAACGCGGCACAGCACGCTGCGCGGAGCAATCGGCTGGTCGTGGAAGCTCCTGGAACCCTGGGAACAGGGTGCATTGGCACAATGCAGCGTTTTCTGCGGCAACTTCACACTGGAGGCGGCCGAAGAAATCCTCGACCTGAGTCCCTGGCCGGACGCTCCATGGACCCTGGACGTACTCCAGGCGCTCATTGAGCACGGCCTCCTCCGCACCCAGGAGCCCTGGGGGGGGCATGGGGAGCCTCGGTTGCGGTTCCTCCGACCGGTCGCGGCGTTTGCCGCCGAACAGCTAGAAAGCATCGGTTCGGAGGAGTCGGACGGAAAAGCCAATCGGGGACCTTGCTCCGAAGTCCGCGCCGCGGCCGAACGACGTCACGGCGACTACTTTGCGCGCCTCGGAGAGGCCCAACACCTGCACATGATGTCGACCCAGGGAGGAGGCATGCTTCATCTCTCGCTGGCCGCCGACTTGCCCAACCTCCTGGGCGCGGCCGAGCGGGCCCGGCAGCGTGGAGATCGCCGCGTCGCCATTGGGGCGGCGACCGCTGCGAGCGAAGCGCTCTGGCTGCAGGGCCCCCTCGCGGCCGGTCTGGAGCTTCTCGAGAGCATCGTTCGGATGCCAGGCATGACGGAGACGCAAGACCTAGCGCTCCGTCCGCGACTGGGCCTCTTCGCCCGCTTCATGGGACGGCTGGACGCCGCGGAGGAACACTTCCAGAGGGCGCTCATGACCGCCCAACGAGGCAATGAGACGCCATTCGAGACCCGCAGCCTCTGGGAGCTTGCGATCATCGCCAAACGAAAAGGCCGTCGAGAGGAGGCTAGGCGTTCCTACGACCGAGCTTTGGAACGCTGCCGGGCGCTCGGCGATCGCCGACTCGAAGGGGAGATCCTGGGCGACCTGGCTGCCCTCCTCTTCGCTCGTGGGGAGCTGGCTGAAGCGCAGGCTCACTTCGAGCAAGCGGTACACATCCACCGTTCGGTCGGAAACCGCCGCATTGAGGGCATCCACCTCGCGAATTTGGGGGCGGTTCGCGCGAGTATGGGCGCCTCCGAAGAGGCCCGCCAGCTGCTCATCGGCGCCCTAGGGATCCACCGGGAAGTCGCAAACCGACGCTCAGAGGCCATGGTCCTGAGCCAACTCGCACTCCTGCATCAGGAGGAGGGGCTCTTGGAGGAGGCCGTCCCTCTCTACCTGGAAGCGTTGGAGATGCACCGCGCGGTGGGGGGGTTGAAGGGCGAGTGCAGCACCGGCGGCAACCTCGGGGGGCTCTACCTGCAGCTCGACCAGCTGCAGAATGCAGAATCCCAGCTCGAAGCGGCCTGCGCCCTGGCCAAACGCATCACCTACCGCACCGGAGCAGGATCGTTTGGTGGTGCTCTGGCCGAGCTCCGGCTCCGGCAGGGGCGCACCGACGAGGCCTGGGCCCAGATTCAAGACGCCGAAACCACCCTCCGGGAGCTCCGGGATCCCGTCGAGCTTGCCCTTGTACTGGCCCGAAAGGCCGCGATCCAGCTTGGACAAGGAGACACCGACGAGGCCGAGCAAAGCCTGCGCGAAGCCGAGGGACTCGTCGCCAACCGTGGACTGGCCAAAGACGGGCCAGTCCTACGAGCCCTGGGCCAAATCCGCCACCACCTCCACGATTCGACGCAGAGCAACAACGACGGTTCTTAGACCACCCCATCGACGGCCTGTCCCGCCGCAGCTACCTGTTCAGGCGGCACGTAGATGCGCTGCATCAAGAGCTGTCGGGAATAGCGCTCGAACAAGGCGGTTGCGTACTCAAGGGGGGCAGCCCGCCGGGCTGATGCGCCCCGATACGGCAGAGAAAGAACGAAGATTGGGGCCGCGTCCGAGGTGGTGTCCTCGCCCTGCAACGGAAGCTCGCCCTGCCCTGCGGCCACCGCGCGACGACGTACGAAGTACTTGCTCAGCACCCCCTTGCTCGTGGCCGCAATCGCTGGAATTCCCGCCTCTGAGTCGCAGCAGGGCCGGAGCCAGGTCCACCTGTTCCGAATCGCCGTGGCGCTCCAGGAGCAGCTTGTACTCCCGCCTCTGCACGATGCGCTGGGCCCAGGGGTTCCCGCTCCGGCGCAGATGGGCCAGAAGTTGGTAGTCGTCGACTCCAGCGTAGGCCTCGATGTCGGTCGGCAGCGCGTACCCGTCCCCGCCGTCCTCGAAGTAGCGCTGGAGCATCTGCTCGTAGGCCACGCTCCGGTAGTGGTAGTAGACCATCAGGAACATGTGGTAGCGGGCGATGAGGAA
>CAZQTQ010000520.1:0-3102 GCA_964596025.1 uncultured Rickettsiales bacterium | reverse complement strand
GCCTCGGGGGATGACGACGACGACGACGACGATGACGACGATGACGACGATGACGATGACACCACCGGAGGCTCCGGCTCGTTCGATGGCCTCACTTTTGCCCTGGAGCTGACTGCCGGGAGCGTTGCTCGCGACGACGCAGGTGACGACGACGACAGCAGCAGCAGCAGCGGCGACGACGACGACGACACTTCGAGCGGCGACGACGATGACAGCTCCAGCGTTACTCCTACTCCGCTCGATGCGACCTTCACCTTCTCGTATTACTCAGATATCCAAAACGGCATCAAGCTCTGCGAGCAGACGATGCACATCGAGGGCACCGGGACCTTCGGCTTCGGCGTGGTTGCCGACGACGGCTGCAGCAACTGCACCGGACGTTTGGTGTTCGACGAGGCGACGCTCACCGATACCTCCAACCCGACGGTGGACGAGGATGCCTGCGACCCGGCCACCCTGGATGCGGTCCAAGGCAACTTTGGTACCTACCTCCTTAGCGCGATCGGTGAGACGGGATACGGGGACTTCCTCGACATCGCGACCGTCGACGCCGAAGCAATGGGTGCGTTGGGCCTCAACCTCGCGGTCGACGGGGACTACACCGCCGACGACATCGCGGAGGCGCTGGAGGAGTTCGACTACGAGTTCACCCACGCGGGTTATGTCAACAACCAGGCCGGCACCCTTTCCGATAGTTCCGGCCTCGACCAAGTGGCGGACAATGCTGGAGGCAACTCCTCCTGGTACGGCTACTGGCGGATCTTCAAGAATCCGCTCGACAACACCCACACGGGCATCGACATGGATGGCGCCTACCTGGGAGATGCCGTCTGGATCATTACGTTCAACCCCCAGTGATGTCGGCCTAGTCCCTCTTGTTGATTGCGGTGCACGAGGCGGGTCACTTCTTGGGTTTGGTCGAATAGAGCAAGCTCGGGGGTCCTGAGAACCGAAAGTGCAAGGAATGGCCCTCTTGGACGTATGAGACGCCCAGGCAGCACCTATGTACCGAGAAGAACGAACTCCAGGCTGGTTTTGGTTGATCTGTCTTCCGACGGCAGGCCTCATCTGCTCTCTTTGGGTGCCCTACCTGGCGGAGCAGGTGCAGGGCGCGGGGGATGCGGGGGTTCCCGTTCGAATCGGCTTGGTGACCGGAATGGTCGCCACGCTCGTCCTCCTTGGGGTGTGTACTTCCGTCTACCGCTACCACGTGGTCGTGGAGCCGGGCCGACTCGCCTTCGGCTACGCCCGCTGGAGCGTGGAGTTCCCGATGCCAGAGATCGTCCAGGCCAAGGCGGCGGAGATCAGTTGGTTCCGCTGGGGCGGTCTCGGTTGGCGGGTCCGGGGACTGCGCCGCATCGGCTACATCACGCACAGCGGTTGCGGCGTCGAGATCACGACCCGGGGATCCGGCCGCAGCTACACCTTCAACTGCGAGGAACCGGAGCGGGTCTTGGCCTTGCTCGAGGACCAGGGGGTTGCAGTACTTCGGACGTCCTGACGGTTCGGACTCAGTCTTCTCGGTAGCCTTCAACCGACGTGAGAGCCATGCGGCTCGGCATGAAGCTGCCGGTGCCGCGCGCAACCTCTTGCCCCTCCTCGTTGTAGAGAATCCCCTCACACAGCGTGATCCGCTTGCTGTGGCGGACGACTCTGCCTTCAGCCCGGACGTGATCGGCGGTGTCCGAGACGGGCCGTAGCAAGCGGATGTGGAAGTCGGAGGTCAAGACGAAGACCTCGGTATGGAGGCTGTTTGCCGCGAAATAGCAGGCGTCATCCAAGCACTTGAAGAACATCGACCCATGCAAGGCGCCGGCAGAGTGGCAGTGCTCGGGGCGCACGGGGTGGCGGATGGTGGCCTCCCTCTCTCGTACCTCCAGGCGAGGGCCCAAGAGTTGGTTGATGGGGGCGTTATGAAACATGCGCTCGAGAGCGCGGAAGTGGGCGTCTTGGGACATCGACCTTCCGAGGTGGAGGGGAACCCTGGACTTAGCATCCCGAGGCCTTGCTTGGAACTCCGCTGAACCCCCAGAGTCCGCTGGCGTTAGGATGCGTCCCGTGATTTGGATCCGCATTCCCGCTGTATGGATGCTTGCGCTGTTGCCTACGCTCGCTCTTGGCTGCGCTCCCCAGCCGCCGACGGAGTCGGACGGCAGTGCCGAGGCTTCAGGCCGGGAGGCGGGAGCGAAGGGGGCTTGTTCCCCCCTTCCAGAGGGTCAGCCCAGCCTGCCCGGCATCGACAGCCCTTCGGGTGCCGTCGACCAGTGCCTGGCGGCCACCCGGCAGGGCCTGGGCCCGCAGCACAAGCCCCGCACCCACCACTTCGACGCCGACCTGCAACCCAAGTTCACTAACCGCCTCATCGGCCAGACCAGCCCCTACCTCCTCCAGCACGCCCACAATCCGGTCAATTGGTACCCCTGGGGGGAGGAGGCCTTCGCCCGGGCTCGGACCGAGGGCAAGGCGGTGCTGCTGTCGGTTGGCTATTCCACCTGCCACTGGTGCCACGTCATGGAGCGGGAGTCCTTCGAGGATCTCGAGATCGCAGCCTTCCTGAACCAGCACTTTGTGGCCATCAAGGTCGATCGGGAGGAACGTCCCGACATCGACGACCTCTACATGAGCGCAGTGCGCAGCCTGACCGGTCGCGGCGGGTGGCCGATGACCGTGGTGATGACGCCCGACCAGGAGCCGTTTTTTGGCGGAACCTACTTCCCGGCTCGGGACGGGGACCGAGGCAGTCGAAAGGGCTTTCTGACCATCCTCGGGGAGCTGGAGGTGCGCTTTCGGACCGATCGAGAACGAGTGGTGGCGGATGCGCGGCGGCTGAGTCAGCGGCTCCAAGCCGAGGCCCGTGCCCGGCCGCCTTCGGCGCTTCCGGGGGCCGAGGCCATCACCAAGGCCGCGCGCAGCCTCGCGTCCAGCTTCGACCCCACCTGGGGTGGTTTTGGCCGGAGCAAGAAGTTTCCCAGGCCTTCGGGCCTGCAGCTGATGCTCCGGTACTACCGCCGCACCGGGGATCCGCAGGCCCTGCACATCGTCACCACGACCCTGGACAAGATGGCGCAGGGCGGCATCCACGACCAGCTCGGTGGGGGCTTT
>CAZQTQ010000519.1:0-3121 GCA_964596025.1 uncultured Rickettsiales bacterium | reverse complement strand
CCTATCGTTCGGTGAACAACAAGGTCAAGATCACCCTGCACCCCGCCGACGACCCGGAGACTGTGGCGGCCCGGGGCGAAGGAAATCACGAGTTCGACCTCGCTGTCGGCGTGTACAACGCGGAGATCGCCTACACCGAGAGTGAACTCGTCAGCGGTCTAATGGGCCAGCTTTCTGGCCTCAAGGTCAACCCTGGCCACCAGACGCGCTACCAGGTGGACCTGATCGCCCCGATTGGCATTCTGAAGATGCGCTTCTCCAAGGTTCGGAAGAGGGAGGAGCCCCTGGACTTCAGTGCAAACGTCGAACTCTCCGTCTATCCCGCTGACCAGCACGCAGGCCTGGTGGAGCCACTCTGGAAGGGCCCTGCTTCGGACACCGTCGTTCTTCCCTCGGGGACCTACCAGGCCCGTGCCGTCTACGAACTGCACGCCGGCTTCCCCACGCGGGAGTGGTACCGGGACCTCGTGGTGGCTGAGGGCATGGCGCGAACCGAGAGGGAAGTCCTGCTTCAGGCAGACGACTCCGGAGTGCGCATCGATGCCTTCAATTACTCCCGCGATGTCAGCGAGCGAACGATGGTCTACCTCTTCTTTCCCGGTGCGAACGTGGAGATCGCGGTGGCGAGGTTCAGCAGTCCTGCTGGACAGGTAATGGAGGCTGCACCGGGCGAGTACGACCTGTGGATGATCTACCACCCCTCTGACGCGAACCCGACTCTCAAGGGGACCAAGAAGATTGAGGGGCTGGTGGTTCCCGAGGTTGGCGGTGTTCGGCGCCGGGTGGACCTGGAGACTCCGTTGGGGATGCTGCGGATCGCGGTCGTTAGCGGGGAAGAAGACTGGTCCGATCGGGTCGAGATCCGCGTTATGCGCTCCGGTGCAGATCCGGCAGCTGCTAGCCCAGTTCTCGACGAGATTGGGCTAGGCGAGCATCACATGCCGGTCGGTACCTACGACGTCTACCTAAACTTCGAGATGACCGAGGGAGTGAACCGAAGCGAGGTCTTCAAGAATGTCGGTCTCGGCAACGCCTACGTTTGGGATCAGCGTTTCGATGCGACGGAGACTGAGTGGGTTGCTCAGAAGGTGAAGGTGCCCGCTGAGCCGGCGGTTCCGATTCAAGCGATTGCCGAGCCGGCTGGCGACGACGACAGCGCTGGGGATGACGACGACAGTGCTGGTGACGACGAAAGTGCTTCGGGGACCGAGTCCGGCGCCTCCGAAGGCGGGGACGCTGCGGGTGCAGAGGCCGCAGAGGCCGCAGGGGCCGCAGAGGCGGCAGCGCCTGATGCTGCCCCGGTGGTTCCGGCACAACCGGCCGAGGGGCGTGCTGAGCTTCGTTAGTCGGGAGCGTCTTGGTCGTCGTCTAACACCACTGCAGCATTGATGATTGGCCAGAACTCGCGGTCAAAGAAGCCTCGGTCCATCCGTAAAGACGGGTCCCAGACCGAAGCGTCGGCGAAGAGGTGGTGTTTGCCCGTCCACACCAAGGCCTCAAGGCGATAGCCCCGGCCGCGGCTGTTGGACCAGCGTTGGTAGCGGTAATCGACCTTGCCTGCTGCCCCATGGAAGCGGTCTCCGTCAAAGGTCAGGGCGCGCGCCTCCTCGAATCCGATCCGGCGGATGTTCAAGGTGGGATAACCGCCTCCGTATGCGGCGGTCCGCACCAAGGAAAAGCCATCACGCGATCGGTGGACCTGCCAGCCCGTCGGCAAGAGGATGCTGAACTTGGCCTCTTGGTGGACGAGTACCTCGCCGTCGGTTTCGACTACTGCGGGGTGTCGGGAACAACCGTTCAGGAAGAGGCCCAAGGCGAGAAAGCCCAGCCCAAGGCCGCATAGAATTGTCGAGTTGGATGGTGCGGGCAGATCGTGCGGCGCGGATAGCAAACCAGCCTGATTCGAGTGGTTTCCGGGCCCTTGCACGGTCCGGCGGAGGCTTATTCGGGTGGGGTGTCGCCCCGATAGACCGAGACGGTCTCCAGGATCACGTCCTGATGGGGTCGGTTGTTCACCGGGTTGGTCGGGACCCGGGAGATGGCCTTCAACACGTCCATTCCGCCGACGATCTCGCCGAAGACGGAGTGCTTGTTGTCTAGCCAAGGTGTCGCCACTTCGGTTAGGAAGAACTGCGACCCGTTGGTGTGTGGGCCGGAGTTTGCCATCGACAGAATGCCGGCCTTGTGGTGCCTAAGCGTGGCGTGGAACTCATCCGGAAAGCGGTAACCGGGTCCGCCCGTACCCCGTCCCAGTGGGTCGCCGCCTTGGATCATGAAGTTGGGGATGACTCGGTGGAAGACGGTCCCGCTGTAGAGCGGTTCGGTCGTGGTCTCGTTCGTCTCGGGGTGGGTCCACTCCATGTTCCCGGTCGCCAGTGCGACGAAGTTGGCAACGGTGGTCGACGCCTTTTCTTCGAAGAGGCGAACAATGATGTCCCCGTGGCTAGTCTGAAGTCGAGCGTGGAGCAGGCCCTCGCCCTCGACCTCGAGCGGCGGAAAATCCGTGGACTTTTTTCGTCCGAAGAGTGCCATCTACCCCCCCCAGCACAGCGGCATATAAAGCCGTTGGTGGTTGCGTACAGGTTAGTTGACCGCTTGTAGCAGAGTCTCCTCGCTGGGTCGAATCCTTCCGGGGATTCGGCTGGGGATTCGGCCGCAGATTGGGTGTCGAGGGGAGAAGGGTCTCCCTCCACCCAAATCGGTGGGATGCGCCCGCTTGACACCCCAATAGGGGCTGGCCTACAACAGCCGCCTGCGTGTGCCTGCGCAGATCTCGGAAGTCCCGGAAGGATCGGCCGCTCATGCTCCCTCGTCTGCACCTATCGCCCCTGCTCTGCCTACTTGCTGCACTCGTGCTGGCTACAGGTCTCTCGGCATCGGCCGCCTGGGCCGCACCGGGCGACGACGACGACAGCGCTGGCGACGACGACGACAGCGCTGGCGATGACGACTCCGCAGGAGATGACGACGACACCGGCGACGACGACACCTCTGGAGACGACGACGACACCGGCGACGACGACGCCGGCGACGACGACGCGGGCGACGACGACGCGGGCGACGACGACGACTCCGGCGACGACGACGACGCGACCTTCCCGGGCACGGACGACGACGACAG
>CAZQTQ010000518.1:0-3126 GCA_964596025.1 uncultured Rickettsiales bacterium | reverse complement strand
TGCCGGGATCCGCACGGTGCGGGCCTTCGCCCGGGAGGGGCAGGAGGAGCAGCGCTACGACCGGGCCGTCGAGAAGAGCTTCGAACTGGCAGAGCAACGAGCTCGGATTGGTGCAGCGTTCTCCGGAGCAGCTGTCTTCTCAGGCTACGCCGCGATCGGGGTGGTGTTGTGGAATGGGGGGGTCATGCTGACCGAAGGCCAGATGACGGTCGGTGAGCTCAGCGCCTTCTTGCTCTATACCTTCACCGTGTCTTTCTCTATGGCCGCGCTTGTCGGGCTGTGGGAGGACTTCGCCAAGGCGGTTGGAGCCAGCGAGCGGGTCTTCGAGTTGCTGGATCGTGAGGCGGCGGTGCAGTCGGGTGGCCTGCGCTTGGATGCGGTTGCTGGCGACGTGATCCTCGATGGGGTGGACTTTGCCTATCCGGTGCGGCCCGATGCGCCGGTGCTCTGCGGCCTCAGCCTGCGCCTTGCGCCCGGGCAGGTCGTGGCCATCGTCGGGCCCTCTGGGGCTGGCAAGTCGACCATCGCTGCCCTCTTGTCTCGCTTCTACGATCCCCAGGAGGGGCAGGTCCGGCTCGATGACACGCCGCTCACCGAATTGGACCCCTGCTGGCTGCGCGAGCAGATCGGGGTGGTCGCTCAGGAGCCGGTGCTCTTTGCCACGTCCATCGAGGACAACATCCGCTATGGCCGACCCGAGGCCGAGGCCGATGGCGACGCGGTTCGGGAAGCGGCTCGGGCCGCCAACGCACACGAGTTCATCGAGGGCTTCCCTGAGGGCTACTGCACGCTGGTAGGCGAGCGGGGAGTGCGGCTGTCCGGCGGCCAAAAGCAGCGGGTTGCCATCGCCCGCGCTCTCCTCAAGGATCCTGTCGTCCTCATCCTCGACGAGGCGACTTCGGCCCTGGATGCGGAGTCCGAGCACCTCGTTCAAGGGGCGCTGGAGCGCTTGATGCGGGGGCGGACGACCCTGGTCATTGCCCACCGCCTGTCCACCGTCAAGCAGGCAGATCGGGTGCTGGTCCTGGATGAGGGCCGGATCGTGCAGGAGGGGACCCACGCGGAACTAGTCGGCCAAGAAGGCCTGTACCGGCAACTAGTGAAACGCCAATTTGCTGCGGCCTGAGGTCGCGCTAGGCTGAGCGAAGCGTCGCCGGGTTCAAGAGTTGCGGGCGCTGCGAAGGAGAGATGGTCATGGCGTGCATTACTTACACCCCTCGGGTCCTTGTGCGGGTCCTGCTTCTGGGAACCCTGGGGCTCTTGCTTCTGTGCCTCGTCTCCTGCCTTTCGGGGAGGACGGGCGGTAGCGGTAGCGGAGGCGGAGGCGGAGACGGCTTGGTCGGCGGGGACGACGACGACGCGGGCGGCGGCGGGGACGACGACGATTTGGTCGGCGGGGACGACGACGATGCCGCTGGCGACGACGACGATGCCGCTGGTGATGACGACGACGCCGCTGGCGACGACGACGACGGCAGCGGTTCGGGTGGAAGCTGCGGCACCATCACTCTGAGCACCGCTGACACCACAACCTGCAACGAGACTTGGAGCGAGACCCTCAGCGCCGGCACGGTGAACCTCCACGCTTCAGTCGGCTACTGCGGAAGCAGCAATTGCTGGGTCTCGGCCGCATCTGGCCAGGTCATGGTGGCCCCGGGCATGCTCTTCGTGAGTGTCGCAGAGCTCGACTGCACGGTTGTCGGTGCGCGCGCAACGATTACCGACTACACCGGGATTGAGACGGCATCCATCCACCTCTTCGACCAGCAGGCGCAGGACCTAGGCAGTAGTTACAACAGCACCGTAGCGAGCGAAGAGGTTCTAGAGGTGAGCAACTCCTCGCCGGTGGCCATCGTCGGCGTATCGGGCTGTGAGACTGTGATCACGCAGATTGAGCTGATCCAGGATCCGTCGGACCCGATGTGACCTGGGAGCCAGCTGAGGGGACCTAGGGTGCCGAAAAGGCCCCAGCGTGGCCAAAGTCCACAAGAGCCTGAAGGTCCTCTTCTCCGATGCCCGGGATATGGGCCACCCGCCGCAATTCTTCAGGAGCGTCCACCGCCGAGAGCAGGGTGTTGTCGGTGCAAATGCAGACCTGGACTCCGGCATCCAGCCACATCTTCAGCGGGTGCTCGGTTACCGAGTCGATGACGCCGGTGTGGACGTTGGAGGTGGGGCAGGCCTCGATGGTGATGCCCGCCTCCACCACGAGGTCGACGACGGCGGGGTCGTCCAGCAAGGTGGTGCCGTGGCCGATGCGCTGTGCGCCCAAGTCTTCGATGGCTTGGCGGATCTCCAAGGGCGGGCGGCCCTCTCCTGCGTGCACTGTCCGCCCCAAGCCAAGCTCGGCCGCGCGCCGAAACGCGCCCTTGTAGTCGAGCATCGACCACTGGTGGTCTGGCGCGGGGCCGCCTGCGAGGTCGATACCGACGACCCCGGGCCGCTGTGCCGCCAATTCGACGAGCCGATGCAGGACGTCGGGTGGTTCTCCGTAGAGCCCACAGAGCAGGAGCCCGGCCCGGCCGGCGATCCCCTCGAGCGCCGCGTCCACGATCTCCGCCGGCGCCGCTCCCCGGTGGAGCTGGGGCGCAAAGCGGATCTCCAGCGTCTCCACCCCCTCTCGGGCCGCGTCCTCGCACATCTCCTCGGCGACTCGCTGCACCGCCCAGGGCTCCTGCAGGAGCGAGCAGGTGAAGTGGAACCGAGAGAGGGCCTCGCTCAGCCCCATGCCCGGTGAAAAGGGCAGGTCTTCGGGGATGGTCAGGCCAAGGAAAGCGGCCAAGTCGTCTACCGTCTCGGGGCGTAGCGAGCCGTCGAGGTGGCGGTGGAGGTCGGCGAGGATCGTCCCGTGGGGAAGGCTGGGGAGCATGGGGGAAGTCTAGCGCCTAACTGGCTTCGGGCACTGCACCCTCTCGGGCCGACTGGAGGCCGCGTTCGATCCAGGTGTTGCCCCGGATGCGCAGCAGGGAAATGCAGCCCACGGTCGTAATGGTGAGGGCGAGGACCCACCAGGCGGTAGGGGCGCCCCTTCCAAGGACGACAGTGACCCACCAGGCGAGCGGAAGCTCTATGCACCAGGCCACTCCGACGCCGGTCAACAGGACAAAGCGGGTGTCGCCCGCGCCG